>JAEYVS010000124.1 GCA_023429265.1 Bacteroidota bacterium
CCCTGCAGCATGTCATCAATATAGCACCAGGAGCGTATCTGGTCACCATCTCCGTGAATTAGGATATCTTTATTCTTGACGGCATTTTTAATGAATATCTGAATCGCGCCTTCTCCGACCTGTCCGGGACCGTAAATGTTAAACGGGCGTATGGTGACGCAGGGATAGCCTTTCACTTTAAAGTAGCTGTGGACGAGGTGCTCGCCCGCGACTTTGCTAATCGAGTATGTCCAGCGCGCTTCACCCACCGGAGCGAAATTAGTGCTGGATGTTTCAGTTGATTTATAAGCATAAGCGCCGAGGACTTCGCTTGTCGAGAAATCCAGTACGCGTTCGAGCTTGGATGAATATTTCTCGAGAGATTTGAGCACATTGAATGTTCCCTGGATATTGACTTCGAGTGTATTGATCGGATTAAGGATCACTGTATCAATTCCCGCTATGGCAGCCAGATGAACTACTATCTGGGGCTTAAAATCTTCAGCTACTTTTGTAAGGGAAGGCAGGTCCAGTACGTCGCCCTTTATAACGTTAATGTTCTTAGAATTAAGTCCTTTAGCGGAAAGCGAATCACGATGAAAGCTGTCATAGATCACAATTTCATTGTCTTTATGGAGCTTTGACGCGAGGGTGCTTCCAATGAAACCCGCACCGCCTGTAAGTAAAATTCTTTTGTTCTTAATATTCACAGTTATATTTTATTTATTACTAATGTATAATTCGTATGTTTTACGGAGAAAGCCGCTCGCCATGAACTTCTTTTTAAATGCGAAGAGCCCATCAAGGAATTTGTATCCAATGTTAGAAGTACCCACATCATAAATCCGGAAGCCGTTTTCTTTAGCCCATTCAATGGACTTGAACAAAATAAAATCCGATACCCTGGCGCGCTTGTACTCTTCCTTTGTTGCCATGTAAAAATTCAATATCACATCATCCCTTACTTTGAAAAGTATGCAGATCCCGGCTATGACATCGTCCACTTTTGCATAAAACAAAAATATCTTGTCAGGCAGGTTATTTTTAAGATAGATAAGCTCATTTATCGAGTGAGTAGGGGTTACATTCTTAAGCTGCCTATTCTCAAGAAGCACATCGTAATATTCTTTAAAATTAGATTCCGTTAGCTCTTCATCAAAAATATTTACAGTAATATCGGTATCCGATTTTTTTATGGATCTTTTCTTGGGATTGGAAAGCCTCTCAAACTCAAAATGGTTCAGGTCAACGATATTTGTTATTGAGTTTTTCGTAATGGAAAAACCTTCGTGCAGGAGCGCGTATTCATACTCTTCATTAGGGGTATGCTGATAAATAAAGGGTTGATTTCTCAGGATAATCCTGCTAAAACCATCCTTTTTGACATATTTTCTGAATGTATGAATAATCTCATTATAATCAATCAGATCGAGCTTATCATTCCATATGAAACCGCCAAAGCTTGCCCCGTTACAGGATATGAAAGCCTTACCATTTACATCAGTACGTTCACACCCTGTGAGCAGCGCAACAATCTTTTTCGTCTTATCATCACGGAATTTCAAATGATGCCACTTTATCTTTTTCTTAAAGACGTCATTATATGTAAGGAACTTTGGGTCAGCGAAGAGATTGTAATTATCCTTCATGAAATTAACCCATTCTTTATCATCGTTTATATTTACCTTAATACATTCAAACATAATTATTTTTGATACAGCTCGTATCCCCCGGTTTTTTTGATCAGCTTATATCCTTCCGGAATAAACTCAGATGAATTTGTATATGTACTTCTGTTAATGTTATCCTTCTCCACAATTATACTATAATTCTCTCCCAATGAATTAATCTTTTCCTTCACTTTGTCAGCTCCATCTTTCAAATCAATCAATTCGTAAGAGTAGGTATCATTTTCCCACCCGATATTTAACCCGTTAAAGTAAAAAGTAAACTGGGGATTGTGCCGGTAATTCGTTCCTACATACATTATTTTTTTCCTGCCGGAATCATCGATCTCTTTTTTTACAGAGCTAAGGTCAAACTCCACCTCCCACGAAGGAGGTTTGACAAGAAAGAAGATATTAGCTCCAAAGAAAAACAGAATAATAATAACAAGCAGGGAATTTGACAAACTGAACCTTCTCAGGAAAAAATACCCGGCTGCAATCACTAAAATAACTGAAACAACAAGCATTAACAGTATAAATATTTTGCTGGATTCAGCAATATACTGCCTTAAATCCTGACGGTAATAGAAAGAAGCCATCCAGAGGATATTAAATATTACCGCGCAGAACAGGATAAGCTTGCCAACCGTAAAGCCTTTCTTGATGTTATATAAATATAAAGGAATCAGGTAACATCCCGGGACCAGGAACAGCAGAACATATACCTCAAGCTTTGTCCGGAATAAAGCGGTAATTACCAAACCGGATAGAAACCAAACCCAGATAAGGATCTTCTGCCAGCTCAGGTAGCGAAGCTTTCTTGCGTCCTTTACCAGGCTAAAAAAGACTATAATCGAAAACGGTAATATGCTGAGAAAGTAATTTATATGATATAATGGACCCGACCCTTTTACATTCTCTTCTACTCCGATAAATGCCCTGTCAAGAATGTGAAAGCCCATAAAGTAATGGAGGAATTCATTTCCATATGTAGAAATCATATACAGGTGCCAGGGTAATGCGATGATCACTCCAATAGATGTAAGAGTAATAAGGTCGATTAACCTGAAGGGTATTTCTTTCCGTTTGAGCAAATAGAGCCCGAAAAGTATTATTGGAATATAAAACCCGACAAGGATCTTTATCATTAAGCAAAGTCCCAGTACGATACCTGTAAAGTAAATATATCTCTTTTGAGGATCGTACATATAAATTGCAAAGAAATAAAATGCCAGCAATATCAGGAAAGTATATGGGATATCGAACTGAAACCTTTTCACGAAAACATTGAAGATCAAATTGGAAGAGAATATCAATGCTGCAAAGAAGCCGGTTTTAAGGTCGAATAGTTTTTCCCCGAGACGCATAATAAGGTAAATGCAGCCAAGTCCGAAGAGGAAGGGGATGATCTTAAACACCCACGCGGATGTGCCAAGCGCTAATGTGAAGACATATCCGATCCAGATTAATAATGGAGGATGTGAGCCGGAATAAAATCCTCCGACCGAATGGCTGCTCTGGTCCCAGAAGTCGCCATTAATGTGGATGGAAAGAACGCGAGAAGTGTACATACCCTCGTCCCAGGGCTGAA
>JAEYVS010000141.1 GCA_023429265.1 Bacteroidota bacterium
GATATAAAGCTGACCGACCTGATAAAATATATGGACGGGGATTTTAGTATTACCGAATGTGTGCACGGACAATGTGAAGATGACTGCTCGATGTTCCGGGACTGTACCATAAAGTCTCCCGTGAATAAAATGCAGAAGGAGCTGGAAACTTTTTTTGAGACCAAGACAATATCAGACTTTGTTTAATTTAATTTCTGCTTTATGAAGTTTCCCATATACCTGGATAATAATGCGACAACCCCTGTGGACCCGAGAGTCCTGGAAGAAATGCTTCCTTACTTTACTGAGAAATTCGGGAATGCCGCTAGCATAACTCACGCGATTGGACTCGAAGGCGAGAGCGCTGTTAGCGAAGCCCGCAAAAAAGTCGCGAAGCTGATCGGCGCGAAACCTAAGGAGATAGTCTTTACGTGCGGGTCTACTGAGTCTATAAATCTTGCTATTAAAGGAGCGTGTGAAGCAAAGATGTCTAAATGCAACCACGTTATTACCGCTCCCACTGAACATAATGCTGTGCTTGATTCCTGCCGGTATATGGAAAGACACGGATGTGAAGTAACTTACCTGGACGTTGATAAGTATGGTTTAATTGACCTTGACCAGCTGAGAGATTCGATAAAAGACAAGACATCGCTGGTAACGATAATGATGGGAAATAATGAGATCGGGACTATCCAGCCGATGAAGGAAATAAACGAAATATGCAGAGAGAAGGAAGTTGTATTTTTTACGGATGGGACACAGGGAGTGGGGAAGATACCGGTGAACGTGAAGAAAATGGGACTGGATATTGTTTCATTCAGCGGGCATAAGATATACGGACCAAAGGGAATTGGAGTTTTATACATAGACAGTGATAATCCTAACATAGAAATAGCCGAGCAGATGAGCGGGGGCGGTCACGAAAAGGGAATGAGAAGCGGAACCCTGAACGTGCCCGGAATTGTTGGTATTGGTAAGGCGTGTGAACTTTGTGACGAATTGATGGACGAAGAACTTCCAAAGATGACTGCCTGGAGGGATAAAATGATAAGCTCATTCCTGGAAAACATCGAAGGGTGCATATTGAACGGGCATCCTACACTGAGGCTGCCGAATAATGTGAATGTAAGCATAACGGGTCTAAATGTTGGAAGTTTAATGAGCGATCTGAAGGAACTGGCAGTATCATCCGGGAGCGCGTGCACTTCGGCAAAGAAGAAGCCTTCGCACGTATTGATGGCACTGGGACTGGATGAAGCGACCGCGCTTTCATCAATAAGGTTCGGCCTGGGAAGATTTAATACGGATGAAGAGATCGACTATGCTATAGACAGCGTAGTAAAGACAATTAATAAACTGCGGGAAGTATCAGCAGCATAGATTTAGATTTTAGAAACGATAAAATTAACATAGATATGTCAAACGTAGAAACACAAGAATTCATTCCGGGTGTAACGGAAGATGTTAACATTACGCCAAAGGCGATAGAAGAAGTACGAAAGATAAAGAAGGAAAACAGCATACCTGACGATTACGGTTTAAGAATAGGCGTGAAAGGCGGCGGATGTTCGGGACTCAGCTATACACTCGGCTTTGATGCGGAGAGCAGGGCAGGCGACCATATAAAAGAGATCGACGGTGTGAAGCTATTCGTGGATATGAAGAGCTTTTTATACCTGACGGGTACCGAAGTGGATTTCAGCGACGGTCTGATGGGCAGAGGGTTTGTATTTAATAATCCGAACGCGAAGAAGACCTGCGGCTGCGGAAGTTCGTTCGGTGTGTAAGTTAGTTTATCAAGTTTATAAAGTTCGTAAAGTTTTTAAAGTAATTATATTCAGTACGGGGATTGCCGCGTCGTTCCGATACATCGGAACTCCTCGCAATGACAATTAAGAATTAGTCCCTTTGGATAAATATCCAAAGGGATTTTTTATGAAAAATAAAGGGGGGAATAATTAAAGAATATTCTACCTCTATAGTTTGTATTCAGATAATTTTTAATAAACACAAAATAATTTTTGTTAATTAAGTAAGTAATTAAATAGGGTCAATCTAATTGACAATAGACTCTGAGAATTTAGAGTAGAGTGAACAAATTAAGGTTTATGATTTACATTCCCAAGCTGGAGCTTGGGAATGAGGGTGTAGAGATAGCAATGATAAGATTAAGCGGGACGAGGGAAGATTTAAGGGTATTAATTTTCTTCATTTATGACTTAATTTTTTGGATTCAATTTCCTAAAATAGACAAATCAGTATCTTAACTCGACCTTCAGTAATCATTAAATGCTGTAAAATTGATTAAAAAATCCAGTTTTTCATCAATATTGTTTATTTTATTCATATCGTTATTTGTTCTTTCCTGTGGTGAAAAAGAAGACAAGCCGGATACTGTAAACGGCGAGGGTTTTCAATGGAAGGAGAGGGTAACTATCGATGATATTCCTGATACTCCATTAAAAGGAATGCTTAACGGCAAAGAGATTAATTTCGAATACGTGAATTTTGAGCAGTGGCGAGGAAGCGGTGATAATGTCATCAATTTCGGGAATAAAAAGCCAAACCAGAACTGCGGGTACGTGGAAAATGATGAGGCTTTTCATTTTATGAGGAAATCCGCGGACATCGAACCGGGTGAGCTAATCAAAGAAACATTCGCATCGACACTTGACGGATACTATGGTGATTTTCATTTTGTAAATGAAGGTGAGATAGAAAGAACAAATTTTGAATGGAACTGCGCGCTGGTGATAACAGAAATGAATGATAGTACAATAAAAGGAAAAATCGCAATGTGCTTTAACGGACCCACGAAAAGCTGGATAGCCGGGACATTCGAAGCCATAAGGTGTTACAACTAAATATTTTCTGTAATAAAAAAGGAATGGTAATGGGGAAAAGTTTACAAATATTATTTGTATTTGCATTAATCGCATTTCTTTCAGCCTGCGGCGATAATAAGCAGGATCAGACAGGAAAAGACTCTACCGGTACAATGCAAACGGAGGAGAACGATCCAAAATCGGTAGAAGGCAATAACACTTCAGGTGAAACACAGGGTGAGGAGAAGGGTCCAAATGACCTGGGAATGAAGGACGGTCTTCCGGGCGATTACCCGGCAGATGTGCCACAGCCTCCCGACTCCAAAGTAATAGGTTTTTTGTCTTCTTCGGAAGGAACGAACGTTTCGTTTGAATCTCCCAAAGGAGTACAGGAATTGGCTGAGTTTTACAAGGCAGAGATGAGTAAAGGAGGATATACGGTTAAACCCGAGGGAGAAGCGATCAGCGAAACAAACGCATTAATAGACTGGACAAAATCAGGAAAGGACGTCAGCCTGGTTGTGGTCAGAGATCCCGCAAAGGATGTGTCATCCATTGTAGTTACTTATAAATAAGTTCATAATAAATCGAAAATTTGACTTCCGTGTAGAACTAAATGGTCTATGCGGAAGTTTTTATTTATATGCGTAAGATAGACCCTGCTAAAATAAAGAATGTAGTAATATCCAGGACGGACAGAATGGGCGATGTGATATTGACACTGCCGCTGGTCTCGGAATGCAAAAGGATATTCAATGAGGCAAAGATATGGTTCCTGGTCTCGGGATATTCAGAACCATTACTGAGGAATTATGAAGGTATCGATGAACTTATCTACATAGAAGATTACCCGGAGAAGAAAGACCTGAAGGAGTTTTTTAAGGAAAAGGGGATCGACCTGATAATACACGCATTTCCGCGACCGGAGATATCCTCAGCGGCTTACAAAGCAGGCATAAAATATCGGGTTGGAGCCGGGGCAAGGTGGTATTCCATAACTTATAATAAGAGGGTCAGCCAGCACAGGAGCAGATGCGAAAAGAATGAAGCTGATTACAACCTGGACCTGCTCGATGCCATTGTAGATGGTGTGAAATATGACAAGAAGTATAAATTCAGATTTTCGGATGCAGAGGTGGAAAAATTTTGGGTGCACGCTAATCTATATAATATATTCAGTGATGATAAATATGTGATAATTCATCCGGGCAGCGGAGGATCGGCGAAGGATTTGCCTATGGATAAATTTGCAGCAATAGCAGAAAGGATATGTGAATTATATCCTGAATATAAGATCGTTATTACCGGGACAGAAGCTGAAAGCATTCTCGCGGATGAGATAATGAATGAAGGGTGCATTAATATGTCAGGAAAGCTGACTTTGAGAGAGCTAATGATGCTCATAAACGGATGCGCGCTATTTTTGGCTAACTCAACAGGTCCGATACACATAGCGGGGGCAATGGATAAAGAAATTATTGGATTCTATCCGAACTCCAAGCCCATAAATGCCACACGATGGGGACCCCCGGGAAACAGTGCAAGTGTAATCACACCGCCAGAGGGGTCTGATGAAATGAACAAAATCGATGTAGATAGAGTTATAGACATAGTAAAGGAAAAACTAAACTAAACATTAAGTTGATTAGAACGGTAAATTTGGTTATTATTAAATAGAAATTAGAATAAAAAATTGAAGGAAATTAAATTAAAATGAGAATAAAAATAATTTTAGCAGTATTGAGTTTATTTATTTATGCCGGAGCGGTACAAGCACAGGGAGATACTACAAATACCCCGGTGACCTTCCGTACCATCCAGCAAAATGCATTTACGGCAGGTGAGAAGTTAAACTTTGAGATCAATTACGGTTTTATTACGGCAGGAAGCGCAGTAATGGAGATATCTCCTTCATATCAAACAATGAACGGACGTGAAGTATACGATATTTCCGTGAGGATAAAATCATCTTCAAGTTTTGAGTGGGTCTATAAGGTAGAGGATCTTTATAAGTGTTATCTCGACAGGCAGGGACTTTTTCCGTGGAGATTTGAGCAGCACATACGAGAAGGGAATTTCAAGAAAGATTTCGAAGCCATATTCGATCACGAGAATGGAAAAGTGAAAGCATATACAGGAGAGACTGAACCGAAGAAATTTGAAGGTGAGTATGATATCCCGATGTACGTTCACGATATTTTGAGCGCATTTTATTTCGCCAGGACGCTGGATTACAGTGGAATGAGCAGCGGTCAGACAGTACAGCTGCAGAATTTTTATAATGATAAAGTTCATCCATTGAACGTGAAGTATCACGGCAGGGAAACGGTCGATGTCCCTGCAGGCGAGTTTAAATGCATTAAGATCGAACCGATGGTAGTTGAAGGCGGTTTATTCAAAAGCGAAGGCAATCTGATAGTCTGGCTGACGGATGATGAAAGAAAAATGCCTGTGATGGTAAAGACGAAGGTACTGGTTGGCTCTATGGACGTAGAATTGACGAGTTATAGCGGTCTTGCAGGACCATTGAATTCAAAAATCGACTAAGCTTTTAAGATTAAAATATGTAAATTTAAAGCGGCGATATACAGCCGCTTTTTTTATTATGAAAATTTCTGAAACATTTTATTCAATACAGGGTGAAGGAAAGAGGACGGGAAGACCGTCGTTTTTCATCAGGACGAACTTCTGCAATCTCAGGTGTAAATTTCCAAGCGGGAATCTATGCGATACTCCTTATACGAGCTGGAATCCTGATAATCCGGATAATGTGGGTGAAATGAGCATTGATGAATTAGCAGAAGCATACAAGAGATACAGGTGCCACGATGTAGTGATAACAGGCGGGGAGCCGACAATGTATCCAAAAGAACTGCTGGAGCTATGCAGGAAACTGAAGGATGTAAACCCGGATATTTACATTACAATCGAAACAAATGGAACGAATACGGGAGAGTTTCTGGAGTATGTGGATCTGATGAGTGTAAGTCCAAAATTGAGTTCGTCTGTGCCGTATGGAACTGAATATGAGAAGATGCACGAGCAGAACAGGTTTAACGAGAATGCTCTAAAGGAGATTAATGAAGCTCATAAAAAGGGCGGGTTAGATGTTCAATGGAAGTTTGTTTATACGGGTAGTAAGGATTTAAAGGAAATAAAAGAAATGATGGAGAAGATAGGGATGAGGCATAAGGATATATTTTTGATGCCGGAAGGAATATCAAATATTGACCTGGAGAAGAACAGGTCTAAGACAATAGACGCGTGTAAGGATAATAATTTTAATTATTCGGACAGGATACATATAGTGGTATGGGGGAGTAAAAGAGGAGTGTAACTCAATTTGTCAATCTTCAGTTTTCAATGTTCAGTTTTTAAAATATCTGTTGTTGGGGCAAACATTAACAACGGCGGAGTCAATTAAGAATTAAGAATGTCTAGAATTGGTATGAGAAATGGAGTGTGTTTGAGGAGCCGGTGGAGCCGAGGTCGACGCGCATATTTTTGGTTATTTTGCTATCCAGCCCGAATATGAAATAATTGAACAGGTCCATTGCTATCATACTTCCAAGAGCAACGTATTGATTAACTTTGTCGGATCCTATTTCCTTTCTCTCTTCTTCATTAAATATGGAAGCTTTGATATCGATCAACTCCTTCCTAATTGAGTTCGTAAGGAAAGCAGCACCTGTACCAATGACTGCACCGGTGAGGACATCAAAAGGATAATGATTTCCCATATAAATCCTTCCAAAGGAAATAGCTAAGGCTCTGAGATAAAACCCGGATATAAGAATGGGATTATCCGGATACCGCAATGTCAGCAGGGCTGCAGTATTGAACGTAGTAGACGCGTGCCCGGAAGGAAAAGAATAACGATCGGTATATTCTATGAAATTTTTATCGAAGTAAATATTGTCCATTCCTTCAGGGGGGCGCTTTCTTTTTACCAATTGCTTCATTCCAAAGGTGAATACCAGGTTTATTCCGTTAGAGACTGCAAGCAGTGCAGAAGAATTTTCGTCGTAGTAATTGTCATTTAATTTTGATGAAATGAATAGCGATGTTGGGACGACAAGTGAGGGAATGGTTACGTGCTTTTCGGAAATAGGAACTACGATGTCAAGGAATGAGGTACGGTGTCCATTCAGCTTACGAAAAAGCTGCTCATCGAGATTTTCTTCATAAGTAACAGAATCACTAACGGTATATATGGAGTCCTGAGCGTAGAGAGAAGGAAATCCAAAGTACGTTATCATTATTATTATTAAGCATCTCGTCATTAATCATTCCAATCATGCCCTGTCTACAGCATTTTTTATATCTTCGATTAAATCTTCTTTGTCCTCGATACCTACTGATAATCTTACCAAACCTTCGGTTAATCCGAAAGATTCCCTGACATCTTTTGGGACACTGGCGTGTGTCATTGATGCGGGGTGGCAAATAAGAGATTCCACACCTCCGAGAGATTCAGCGAGAGTGAATATCTTTACGTTATTGCATACTGCAGCGGCTGCATCGTGTGAGCCCATTTCGAGGGAGATAATTCCACCGAAGCCTCGCATTTGCTTTTTAGCGAGCTCGATCTGCGGGTGTGAATCCAGCCCCGGATAGTAGATTTTCTTAATCTTAGAATTATCCTTTAACGCTTCACAAATAGCCATTGCGTTTGCATTATGATCGCGCATACGCTGTGAGAGAGTCTTTGTTGCCCGCAGTATAAGCCAGCAGTCAAAAGGAGAAGGTACCCCGCCCATAGATTTCTGGAAGAAGTAAAATCTCTCAGCATATTCATCATTAGATGTGATGAGGCATCCTCCGATGACATCACTGTGCCCGTTAATGTATTTTGTTGTGGAGTGATTTACCACGTCAATTCCAAAGTCCAGGGGATTCTGGAAGTACGGGCTCATAAAAGTATTATCTACACAGGTGATGATATTCTTTGTCTTCGCGAATTCAGCCATAGCGGAAAGGTCTGTGATCGTAAGCATAGGATTGGTGGGTGTCTCGATATATATCAGCTTTGTATTATCCTTTACTGCGGCTTTCACTTTTTCCATATCGGAAGTATCAACGTAAGTGAATTCAATACCATATTGCTTAATTATCTGTTCGTATAAACGGTAAGTGCCTCCGTAAGTATTATTTGTGCAGATGATATGGTCGCCGGGTTTGAATAAAGTGATGAGTGCCTGAATTGCCGCCATTCCGGATGAAAAGCAGAATCCGTGTTTGCCGTTTTCGAGTGCGGCGAGATTCTTTTCCAGCGCGAAACGGGTCGGGTTTGTTGTACGTCCGTAATCGAAACCTTTTGATTCACCAAGGTATTCGTTTGCATAGGTGGAGGTCATAAATATTGGTTCAATGACAGCCCCTGTAACTCCCTCGGGCTTCTGCCCGGCGTGTATCTGTTTAGTTGAAAATCTCATAGTTAAGTTTAAATTTTAATAACCAGCTTAATAACCCAGCTTAATATCCGGTAAAATCGAGCACATCATACCTGCTAAGAATGCCGACGGGGCAGCCGTGTTCACTGACCAGAACCGCGTGCTTGTCCTTTAAAATGTCGAGCGCTTTTCTGAATTCATCTGTTGTCTCGAGTGAGGTAAGCTTATCGCCCATTACGGTTTTAACTTCCTTTCCGCCGACCGAGCTGTCGTTCATCACCTTTGAGATGACGTCAGTTTCATTCAGTGAGCCGACGCAATTGTCACCATCGATGACGGGGACATTGGAAATATTGTACTGTGTCATAAGCTCGAGCGCTTCATATACCTTATTGCCGCTATTGACTGAAACAAGCTGAGGCACGCCATTAGTTTTCTTTGTGTCGAAGATATCGCCGACATTGAGTTCATCGGGATTAAGAAGTTTTTTCTCGCGAAGCCATTTTTCATTATGGTACTTCGTCAGGTATCTTTCGCCTGTATCGCATACGATGAATACGACTATTGCGTTCTCATCGAGTTCGCTGGCAAGCTTAATTGCAGTGTAAGCGATGGTACCTGTTGAGCCTCCGACGAAGATGCCCTCTTCACGTCCCAGCCTGCGGCACATATCGATAGAGTCGCGGTCACTTACGTTATATATTTTATCAATCCATTGGAAATCCGCAATGGAAGGGAGACACTCCTGTCCTACACCTTCTACGAGATAGGGGATTGCTTCAGGGATATCACCTGTTTCCTTATATGTTTTGTAGATTGAACCGTACGGGTCAGAGCCAATCACCTGAATATTAGGATTTTGCTCCTTAAGATATTTTCCTGCACCTACGATGGTACCTGTGGTGCCGACACCTGATACGAAGTGCGTAACTTTTCCTTCGGTATCCCGCCATATTTCCGGACCGGTTGTACTGTAATGGGCTTCATTATTGCCGGGATTTGAGTACTGATACATAAAGACAGAATTGGGAATCTCGGTTGCGAGGCGTTTAGCAACGTTCACATAATTTTCAGGGTCATCTGGTTTAGCTGTCATTGGCTGAATGACCACCTCAGCTCCGAGAGCTTTGAGATAATTCCGTTTCTCTTCAGCGACCTTAGATGTCATAACGAAGATGCACTTGTATCCTTTCACAGCGGCGCAGAGGGCAAGCCCTATGCCAGTATTGCCGCTGGTTGCTTCGATGATGGTACCGCCGGGTTTGAGAGAACCGTCTTTTTCGGCTCGCTCGATCATCGAGATTCCAATACGGTCTTTGATACTCCCTCCCGGATTCTGGTATTCGACCTTCGCGAAGACCTGGGCTTTGAAACCTTTGGTGATGTTGTTGAGCTTTACAAGAGGGGTATTCCCGATAAGCTCAATTACGTTATTGTAGTACTTCATGAAATTAAAAATTTAACTTTAGATTAAAGAATTATTACTTACCCATTGGTCTCATAAGCGGGAAGAACAGCACGTCCCTGATGCTATGAGAATCTGTTAATAACATTACGAGCCTGTCTACGCCAAGTCCCACGCCTGTTGTCGGAGGCATACCTACTTCGATAGCCTTCAGGAAATCTTCATCGAGAGGATGAGTTTCTTCTTCACCGCCGCGGCCTCGTTCAACCTGGTCTTCGAGGAGCTGGCGCTGGAGAACCGGGTCATTAAGCTCGGTGTAGGAATTACCCATTTCCCAGCAATTTATGTAGGGCTCGAAGCGTTCGACGAATATGACTTCCTCGGGGTTGTTACGCATTTCATCGAGGTCCTTCATGCTATACCTGCGGAGAGGTTTGCATAAAGGGGTCGTGTCGATCGGATGCTCGGTTATGAATGTCGGCTGTACGAGGGTATGCTCGCAGGTTTCCTCGAAGAGGTGAGCTATGAGCAGACCTTTGTTATTCGAGATAGCCTTATCAATGTGAATGTTGTTCTTTGTCAGGTAACCAATTATCTCAGCGCGTGTCATTTCAAGTACATTAAGTCCTGTGGTGTCCGCAATAGCTTCAGACATTGTGACTCTTCGCCAGGGAGCTTTAAAATCTATTTCCTTGTCGCCATACATTACTTTTGTAGTATCGTGAACGGCGAGGCAGGCATTCTCGACAGCCTTTTCGAAGAGCTCCATACTGTCGAAGTAATCACCGTAAGCCTGGTACCATTCCACCTGCGTAAACTCGGGATTATGAGTGCGGTCGATGCCTTCATTTCTGAAATCCTTTACGAATTCATACACCCGGTCGAAACCGCCGACAACGAGACGCTTCAGGTACAGCTCATTGGATATGCGGAGATATAGCTGCATATCGAGTGTATTATGATGCGTAACGAACGGACGGGCATTTGCGCCGCCGTATATGGATTGGAGCGTGGGTGTTTCCACCTCCATGAAGTTATTATCTTCAAGTGTCTGTCTTAGAGCACGGATTATCTTAGTGCGCTTGACGAATGTGTCGCGGACTCCTTCATTAACTATGAGGTCGATGTACCGCTGGCGGTAACGGAGCTCTACATCCGCGAAGGCATCGTGAACTATCTTTTCGCCTGACTCTGTGACCTCTTCCTTTACGACGGGAAGGGGATGTATGGTTTTTGTCAGTAATGTGATCTCTACGGCGTGTACGGAAATTTCGCCTGTCTTTGTGCGGAAAGGGTAGCCCTTCACACCTATGATGTCGCCAATGTCGAGAAGCTTGAAAAGGTCATATGCCTGTTCACCGATCTCGTCTTTTTTTATGTATGTCTGTATGCGTCCCTGTTCGTCTTTTATGTGGCAAAAGGAAGCCTTTCCCATTTTTCGGATGGACATAATGCGGCCTGCGATGCTAACGAGGTTCTCTTTTTGTTTTTCTTTATCCTCATCGGTTTCTGCGTCCACATAGGAATCCTTAATGTCGCCGGACTTAGCGGTGACATCGAATTTATGCGGGTAGGGGTTGATGCCGAGCTGTTTGATGTGGGCCAGCTCTTCGAGGCGTCTTTTGATGAGTTCGTTTTGTTCGCTCAAGTGAATATTTATTTTTTGTTACTTTTCTTTGTTGTGAACTTTCCAGTGCTCTTAACATTACTTTTGGGTTTACCCTTAGAGACACTTTTGGATTTACTCTTTGTAAAACTCTTTGAATTCTTTTTTGAAGGGTCTTTTGAATTTCTTTTTGAACGATCCTTCGAAGTATTTTTTTTAGTTCTTTGTTTAGCACTCTTTGTGTTTTTATCTTCTCTCATCTCAACTCTCTTCGCCATATCCTTCTCTAAACTTTTCGGAGCCGACTTTGGTTTATCCTTTTGAAATAAATACTTTACTTCTTCCGGGGTCAGATAACGCCATTTGCCCGATTCGAGAGAGC
>JAEYVS010000158.1 GCA_023429265.1 Bacteroidota bacterium
ACAGATTTTTGATTTATAGGATCCACCTCATACTCCCATTGACCATCTGCTTTTCCAAGTAATGCATAACCGGACGCAGGGTGCTCGGAAAAAATACCGGAATACCTGTGCCTGTGTATCTTGTAGATCATATCGATCTTACCGTCCGGGCTGTTTGTAAATGTTTGAGTAGTAGGATTTAGGGTCCAGTTGTCATATGGTGACCAATCTCCATCCTGTAATAACTCGGTTAATTTATCATAAATCTCTTTATTAACTTCGCTTTCTCCATTTGCATTCTGGTAATGAGAGGAATCGTAATCAAGTACAATATTATATTCCTTTCCAATGATATGTAATTGTCCTCTCGACACTTCACAGAACCACGAAGAAATTGATTCTGTTGAAGTGCTATAAGCATTCCACCAATCAGTTCTATGATCTTCCTCTTCAGCCAATAACTCTCCGAAGTAATCCGGTGGATCTCCGGCCGGCCAATCAGAATGAGAAGGCTCTATTGCTTCATTGGAAAATTGAACGTAAACGACCAGTATCCTCATAAAAGAATTTGGCGTTACAAGCGGCTTAAAAGGTCCGGTAATCAATGGCGACACCTCCGTAAAGTCGCATCCATGCCTGTCGGTTGTTTGCGCGGATAAATTTAAGAAAGACAAAAGACAAATAAATAGCGGGAAAAATATTTTCTTCATGCCTACCCCTTGTTTAAAGTTTTAGAAAATTATTTGATTAAAATAAATTTCCTTGTTAAAGTCTTTTCTTTTGATATCAGCGCATAAAAATATATACCTGACGATAGATGTTCTGCGTTATATATGATAGAATACGTTCCTGCTGAGTGGTATGAATTAACTATCTCATCAATCTGTCGCCCAAGTTGATCAAATACTTTTATGATTACATCTTGATTTGTGGGTATTGAATAATTCATTGTAGTCTCAGGATTGAAAGGATTTGGATAGTTTTGAGATAAGCTCAATCTTTCAGGAATGTTATTGTTAATATTATGGATACTAACAAGTGGCTCTCCTCCTGTAGTGGTTTTATATATTCTTCCCGAACCGCATGCCCAGCCTGTTTGGTTGTTTAGAAAAAAAATTGAGCCATTATTCTCCTGAGGAGAAAATAATTCCTGCGTCCAGGTTAATCCTCCATTTGTCGTTTTATATGTTAATTGACCGCTTGCATAACCGGTATCACTGGATGGAAAATCCGCACAAGATATTTGATTACTACCCATGGGGACTCTTCCCAGACTATCCCAATTAGAACCAAAATCTGTAGTTTTGAATACTTTTCTCGAGCTGGAGATAGTCCATCCTGTTGATTCATCACTAAATGTTAGAGAGTACAGTGCGTAACCTGTAGTTCCAACGGGAATATTAACCGAATCCCAGGTTAAACCAGCGTTTGTGGTTTTTAAAACTGTGCTGCTTTCACCTGTTATGATCCCATCTGTCTCATTTCTAAAATACATTTGTCTTATAAAACCTGCGGAAGGCTCCAGATGTGTCGTATCAAAGCTAACACCCCCATTTGTGGTTTTAAGTACCTTATCACCTGAACCCGATACCCAGCCGGTATTCTCATTTATAAAAAAACAGGTAAAATAAGTATGCCCAGTCCCAAATAAGGTATCACTGATAACCGACCATGTATCTCCTCCGTCAATGGATTTTATTATCGTTTCAAAGCCCCCTACACAATATACAATATTCTCATTAACAGGGTGGATCGTATATAAAGGCTTATTCGTTGATTGAGGGGGAAGTGTTAGCTGTATCCAGTTAATACCGCTGTTTGTGGTTTTAAATACTACGCCTTGACCTCCGCATATAAATCCCGTATTTTCATTGATGAACTTAGTGTCTCTCAATGGAATTGATGTCCCGGATTGTTGTATTATCCATTGAGCATCACCTGCCTGAGGCAAAAGCAATACGAGTAATATTAGTGGTAATAATCTTTTCATATCCGGTTGAAATTTTAAGCTATAATAAAAAATTAAGCTAATAATTAATTAATATCAATAGTAATTAATCACAAAATATTTTTTGTATTTTCTTAAAGATTATAAATTTTTTCGTCTACAATATAGTTCTTTGTGGGTAATTTTGTAATTTGAATAGTTTCTGAATTAATCAAATACCCTGAAGCAGCTTACTAATAACAAAAAAGGACAGCCTTGCGGCTGCCCTGAAAATACTTTACATTTACATATGTGCCGTTACTTATCGTTGATCTTCATTACCATATCCTGTGAGCTTCCATTTACATCCGTGTAGTACATCAGCATTCCCTGCGCGGGATTTACTGTGTATGTCCCCGGTATCTGCGCTCTGACGATGTATGAGAATTCGTATGACTCTCCATACAGATGTGTCGCAAAGAATGTAACTTTATCATCACGGATATCCTTATCGGCATACCACCATCTCCACCAGAAGTAGTCATACCCGGTATAATTTGGTTCTTCCTCTAATTCCTCACAGGATAAACCATTCATCCTGTCATATTCTTGGGCTTGAGTATGATTACTTAAAATTATTAAAACCAATATTAACTTTAATTTTAAAATGTTCATTATTTTGGATTTTAAGTTGATATATAAAAAATTAATTTAAAAACAAAAGGGTGAGAATTAAACTCATAATATATGATTTTACTCTTTAATCTATCCTTGCAGGGAATTTTAAGGAGCTCTCGCCCTTTTTATTTTATTTATTTATACTTGTCCGGCGGTATGAGCATTTCCGAACCCTCGTTTATTTGGTTAATAGAAACTTTTTGGTTATGAAGTTTTCACTCGCATACAGGCGGTAAAAATAAACTCCTGACGGAAGCTTATCTGCATTAAAATTTATGGTGTAACTCCCGGGGTCTCTATTCCCATATTCCATAAAATCGATTTTTCTACCCAAAAGATCAAACACCTCCAGTTTTATCAATCCTTTTTCTCTTATTGAAAATTTTATGTTCGTAGAATTATTAAATGGATTAGGATAGTTTTGCTCCAATATAAAATCATCGGGTATTTCATTTCCCGATTGCAGTATCGAAGAAACACCGCCATTTGTAGTGTGCAGGATCTTGCCGAGATTTCCCACTGCCCAGACAAGGGAATCATTGTAAGCGTACATTGAACGTATAAATCCATTCCCAAATTGTGAGGTCGTAACCTGCTGAATCCAATCCCTACCTCCATTTGTTGATTTATAAATTACACCATTCTCTCCGCCAGCCCATCCTGTACTATCGTCTACAAATTCTACTGTGTAGATATCGTTAGGAAGACTCATTACATTTCCAATACTGTCCCAACTGATTCCAAAATCATTAGTTTTATAAACCCCTCCTGAAAATCCTATTAACCATCCGGTTGTATCATTAATAAAAGACTGTCTCCAAAAGTTTGGTTGTCCGGGACCACCGACTATTGGTACTAGATTCCAATTTATCCCACCATTTGTTGTTCTGAAAAAATTAGCTGCATCACCACACATAGCTCCTTCAAAATAATTTCTAAAAAAGATATCGTGCTGAGACGCAAATGTGTGTATTGAGTCAAATGTTGCTCCACCATTTGTAGTTTTGAAAACTATTTGATCTCCGCATATCCAACCTGTATCTCTATTCAGGAAAAAAGGTGATTCAAAGCTGGGTTGATCAGGCGGGTTGCCATTTCTCAAGGCTATCCAGTTCTCACCTCCATCAGAGGTTTTGAGAATGGTATTAAACCAACCTGAGGCATATACTACCATCGAATCCACAGGCCAAATACCCTGAATGAGATTATTAGTAGGGTGAGTTTGAGTGAACCAGTTTTCACCACCATTGGTTGTCTTGTAGATTTGATTATCACCACAAGCCCAGCCGGTAAATTTATTTATAAACTCAACATCACGAATAGAATTTGTTGTCCCGGTAGGTTGCAGTATCCATTGGGATTGAACTGATTGAAATGATAAAAATAAAAGTGATAAGAGTAAAAGAATGTTTTTCATATACTGGTAGAAAATTATGAATGATCGTTTAGAGAATTTACTGCGGGAAATATTAAAAATCAATATCGATCTGTCATTTAACAATAGCTTAATGGTAAATTAAAATATAGTTTTTTTACTTTCTTGTTCAGTTTTTTCAAAATATTAAAGATTAAAAATTTTAATTTTAAATATCGCTATTACGTTTTGGATAATACCTGCCCGCTAGTACAAACTTTGCCAGCACGATTTACTGAATATCCCCTTGACAATAACCGTAAATATTACTATATTAATATTGGTTTGAACGTAGTATGCTCTATCCGTTCCTTGACATAACATTCGTACGAATTAGATTCAATCAGTGACAATATAAAAGCTATCAAATAAAATTCCTGTAATTCCGCCAAAAGGGGTGAGTTATTGGCTAAATAGAAAGGGAAATAAAATTAGTGATAATTGGTGTTAATATGTGGTATGCAAACAGAAAAAAAATTCCTCCGGGAAACACCATTTAGGAAACTCCTGTTTTTACAAACCAAAAATTCTGTCCGGAACCACAAATTCTGTAAACAATTAAAAAAACAATCAAAGCATTTTTAACCCATTTGTGGTAAATAAGTAAATTGTATATAAAGAGAGAAATCTTTAATTTTTAGCAGTCAATTACAAATGTAATTTAAAGCCTCATACCAAATGTCGGAATTAGACAGTTCAAGAGCCTCAGCCAGCAAAATAAAAACATATTCACAAAAGAACAAATGGATCAGCGAGAATCTTTCATACAGAAAAGATACCGGGAGCCGGGCGTGGATCTTGCACCGCATTACGGGACTTGCTTTGATAGGATATTTATTCCTCCACATATATTCACTCAGCCCGCTGACACAGGGACGAGAGGCATTCGACAATTCCATTAAAATGTACACAACCCCATTCTTTATGGTATTAGAGTGGTTCTTGTTTGCTTTTGTTCTATTCCATTCATTAAACGGGATAAGGATCGTGCTGGTGGACTGGGCAGACGGCGCACGTTATCACAGGCAGCTATACTGGATATCCTGGGTAGCCGGAATCCTGATGTTTTTAGCAATGGGAGCATTGATGTTTTCACACGAAATAAAGGGATTATTTCAATAAACTTCATAATTAATGTATAAATACAAAGGTACTAAAGATTCAGGCGGCAGAAGCTGGCTACTGCAAAGGATAACAGGCTTAGCACTTGTAGTATTTATGATAGGCCATTATGTGCTGATGCACTACACACCTGAATCAGGACATACATATGACGCTGTACTCGGCAGAATGCAATATTCCTGGTACAGGATAATCGACATTGTGTTTGTGACGCTGGCTATGTATCACGGAATGAATGGAGTCTGGGGAATATTCAGAGATTACCAGCTCAAGACCTGGCAGAATTATGCGATAGTTTCCGCAATTATAATATTCGGAGCCGCATTTGTAGCCTGGGGATATGTGATTATTTTCTCAATTCCTTATGTAAACACAGGTTCAGCATTAGTAACCCCTTGATAATAAATAGCTTAAAGTTTAGTATTTAGGCTACTTTTTTTAATGTTTTTTTACTTAATTTTTTTTTAAAATAGTATTCCTTATTTTGGAAAAAATCAATATATTGCACTAAATTAATTTTAAATTTATCTTTCCCAAATCTAACCACAAAGAAATATTTAAAAACCATTAAGGAGCAAAAATGGAAAAACTGAATCAAATCAAAGAAATCCTTGATAACATGCAAAAAGACATTGAGAAATTCTATGACAAGGGTCAAAATGCAGCGGGTACAAGAATCAGAAAAGATCTGAACAATATCCGTAAATTAGCTGCAGATATGAGGAAAGAAATTCAGGATGTAAGAAACAACCGCAAGGACGGTTAAAATTAAAGCCATAAGGGAATAAGGCTGGATTTTATTGAATTTTAATCAGTTCAATTTGTTTAGACTAAGTGGATCTAAGGTATGATTGCAAAGACCATATTTTAGAATCCACTTTTTTATATTTTATTGGTATCTTGTTAATTTATAATAATTTTGACCTTATTTGGAAAACTCGAAAATACGGAATTTCTGCATAATAGCTCACATTGACCACGGTAAGTCCACTCTCGCCGACAGGCTTTTGGAAAAGACCCAAACAATAGATAAGCGAAATATGATGGCTCAGGTTCTCGACAGTATGGACCTGGAGCAGGAGCGCGGCATTACGATAAAGCTGCACGCGATCCAGATGAATTACAAAGCTAAGGACGGTGAAATCTATACCCTGAATCTAATCGATACCCCGGGGCACGTCGATTTTTCATACGAAGTCTCGAGGTCGCTGGCAGCGTGCGAAGGCGCGCTTCTGGTAGTAGATTCAACACAGGGAGTGGAGGCACAAACAATAAGCAATTTGTACCTGGCGATCGAAAACGGTTTAGAGATAATCCCGGTATTAAACAAAATAGATCTGCCCAGCTCGATGCCGGATGAGATAAAGAAGCAGGTACTGGAGCTTATCGGCGGCAATGAAGAGGACATAATCCTCGCGAGCGCAAAGGCTGACATTGGTACGGAGGACATACTGGAAGCGATAGTAAAAAGGATACCACCTGCCAAGGAAGATAAAGACAAGCCTCTAAAGGCTCTGATATTTGATTCAATGTTTGACATATACAGAGGTGTAGTTGCATATATAAGGATAGTTGAAGGCACATTAAAAGAAGGTGATAAGATATCATTTTACTTTAATAATAAAGCATTTGAAGCGGAGGAAGTAGGCACGCTTCGGATGGGAAGACAAAAAACGGATAAGCTGGAAGCGGGCAATGTTGGCTATCTGATAGCAGGGATGAAGGATGTAAATGATTGTAAAGTCGGAGACACGATATTTCTTACCAAATCCCCCATCGACAAACCACTACCGGGGTACCGAGAGGTAAAACCAATGGTATTCAGCGGGATTTACCCGTCCGTCTCCGAAGATTTTGAGGATCTAAGGGACGCGCTATCAAAACTGAAACTGAATGACGCGGCATTGACATATGAGCCGGAGAGTTCAGTGGCTCTTGGATTTGGTTTCAGATGCGGATTCCTCGGTATGCTTCATATGGAGATAGTGCAGGAGAGATTAGAAAGAGAATACGACCTCACAATCGTAACAACCGTACCAAACGTAGAATACAAAGTATACAAAACAAACGGTGACCTTGTAGTAGTAGATAATCCTGCCCAAATGCCTGACAGGGGCAGCATAGACAGAGT
>JAEYVS010000166.1 GCA_023429265.1 Bacteroidota bacterium
TTCAGCCATAGTATGGATTTATCCTTATAACTTAACTTATATTAATTAGTTCTAAAGTTAAAAAGCCCCGGCAAAGTACCGGGGCTTTTGTAATTAACACTTACTCAACTAATATCTACTTAGGCGAGTGCATTGCCATTTTGTTTCCTTCGCTGTCGATGAATATCGCGAAGTAACCGATCTCAGGTGTGATCTCGGTCTTTGGGACTACAACGCTTCCACCGGCTTCTTCCACCAGCTTTAGCATTCCTGAAAGATCTTCGCCGCCATTCAAATAGATAAGCGAACCGTTCTCGGACGGGGCATATCCATCACCTGCTACTATCGCGCCGTGAACACCATCCTCGCCGCCGCCTAAGAATCCCATTTGAAAAGGACCCATATTTTCGACGTGAAGCTCACTCCCCGTTATGTGTCCGTAAAATTTCTTTGCTCTTTCGAAATCCGTTACAGGTATCTCGAACCAATTAATTGAATTGGCCATGTTATATTCCTTTGGTTTAGTTATTAGTAAGATGTAAATTAACCTAAAATTTACTATTCTACTTCTTTATTATTGCTAATTTTGTCAGCATATACTGATAGGAGTTTTTAGTCTCTTCAGGATATAAGCCATATCTCTGTTTAAACAGCCAGCTAAAGGAGCTTAAGCTTTTAAACCCAACCTCAAAGCATACATCCGTTACGGTCTGATTTCCCCTTAATAAGAGAGACATTGCCCTTTCAAGGCGTTTTTGCGATAGATACCGGTGAGGGGTAATATCGTAAACTGCTTTAAATAGCCTTATGAAATGAAAAGTGGAAAGACACGCCTGCTTTGCCATATCTTCTATCCGAATATCAATACCAATGTTACCATCTATGTATTCCTTTGCCAGGTCGAGCCTTCTGTAGATCTCAATCTTAGTAGATCGCTTCACTGATGGCAGTTTCTCGATCGTTTGACTGATCTTACGGTGGACTTTCAGCATATTCTCCAGGAGAAGATAAAATTCGTCCTCGATCCACTGTTCATCATCAAAATTATTTTCCGATGCCATCCGAAACTTCATTATTGCCGGAGTGATTAGCTTATCCTGCGCGTATAGCTTTTCCATGAAAAATACCGGCTGCGCAGTCTCAAGGTCATTCATTTCGAGCAGTTTGTCACTGGAATTCACAAGGCTTCCAAGCACCTGCTCCGCAAACTGTGGACGGAAGAACACCGATAGTATCTCGACATCTTCCTCAGAATCTATCTTGCAGGAATAAGTCTGCCCGTCATTCAATATCAGATAGTTTGAGCTGTCTACCGTATAGCTTCTGTCAGTTGTCGCAAAAGTTTCTTTTCCCTTTAAAGGACATTTTATTGTAAGAGGTCCCTTGTGTTCGGGATATTCCGCTTTTTTTGCCTTATTATGAATGATCATGTTAGGCCATATATGCACAGGACACGGGGCATCCTTATTGAAACCGGGTTTGAGGGTGTCGGGATAACCTTTGAGGATCATACCGATATATTTTATTTTGAAAAGTAAAGCTCCGGCAAAAAAATCGGGGAATTTATCAATTCCCTGTATGTCTTTATACTCTCAGGGGTAGAATCCAGGCGCATATTAGAGACAACACCATCATTTTCCCACTTTGAGTGCCAGTAGCTTATAGCTTTTATACGGGGATAGCGATTTGAAGTTATGGAGGTAAGGGCGTTATCTATCCATTCGGCTTTGGAATGTCCCTCACCCGGGTCTATTGTACCAAATTCAACCAAAGCAATTGGTTTATTAGGAGTTATTTCCTCCAGTTCACGGTAGTTATCGTCCATCACATCGGTGAATGTCTTCCATCCGTCAGAAGGCGTCTGAGGTCCGTAAACACTGACACCTATCCAGTCGATGTACTCATCACCGGGATAGTAAGCCTTCATCCTGTTCCAGTAATCCTCGGGATAAGTTGTGGCGTTTACGTGATAAAACCACGTAACATTATCTGCTTGCTCTTTTCTGAATATGTCAATGATGTGACGGTATGCGGCAACAAATCTTTCGGAACCGTCGGGTTTTTCAGGGTCGCCGTATCCGTCCTTTTGTCCACCACCATTATATGCACCATTCCAGGGAAACCAATCGCCATTCACTTCAGTGCCGAATTCAATTAGCAGAGGAGAACCATAACCTTTTGCATCTCTTGCATATTGATGAAGCTCAAGGTCATATTTTCCGTCGATGATATTTTGCATGGAATAGTTCGGGTCCTGCTTATACCCGTCCCAGTCACTTCGCGGCATCATACGTATGAATGGAACTGAACCGGCGTCACGGATAGCTTCAGCTTTGATCATTGGAAATTTTATTCCATCGAACCAATTATCCGAAAAATAAACCCAGGCCGTTTCTTTGCCTGTCAGGTTTTCAAATTCTTTAATACGTTCTATTGTGACCACATCCTCGGTTGGTCCCATATCGGGAAAAGATCCGTGGTATATCCCTTCAGTGGGAGAAAGTAATTTTTGTGAACTTGCATACGGTATCCACGCCATAAACATAATCAATATCAGAATGTGTCTCATAAAGTCTTTTATTCGAATGTTAAGTCTTCTATTTCATCAGTTTTACAAACGATAAGCAGTGCTGAGTCCGGAGGAAGCTTTTTATCCGGCATTGGTGATATATCGATTGTATCCATCAGCACGTCTTTTATTCCAATGACAGTTATGCCATATTTGTTCCTGATATCAAGCTCCTCAAGAGATTTCCCATAAAATTTATCAGGGGTTGCAATTTCAACGAGGCTGTATTCCGGCGCGAGTGGAATGTGCGAAATAAGGCTGGACATATTGAGTCTCTCAGCAAGACGCTCCGCTATGTCTTTTTCCGGATATATAACTTCCTCCACACCAAGGGATTTCAAAATTTTTCCGTGATCGTCATTCTTTGCCTTTGCTATGATATGCTTCACCCCGAGCTGTTTCAGATACAGCACCGATAGCACGCTCATTTCGATGTCGGTACCCGTTGCAAGGATCACTGTATCTATGTCTTTGTCAATAAATTCGGATAATGTTTCAATATCTTTTGCGTCAGCTATGATAGCTTCCGTAACAAAATCTTTAATTCTTTCAACTTTTATTTTATCATAATCCAGCGCGAGCACCTGGTTTCCCAGTCTGTACAAGGATTTTGCTAAATTGGAGCCGAATCGTCCGAGCCCTATTACAACAAACTGTTTCATAGTAATGGTTTTATTAAACTATAAGAATATTTCCTTCGGGGTACTTATAATGAAGTTCATTTTTATGACCCAGCAATGTATATCCGACAATTAATGGTCCCATTCTGCCAATTAACATAGACAATGAAAGAATAACTTTTCCTGCAGTTGTCAGATATGGGGTTATTCCCATTGATAAACCGTTATTTCCCAACGCAGAAGTACTTTCAAATAATATCATTATGAACTCTTTACCTTCTACGAGGCTCAAAAGCGTAACTGAAAAAAGGAGCCAGAATAACGCAAGTAAGCTGATCGAGAATGCTCTGGCTATAATACCCGGATGGATCTCCCTGTTAAAAACATTTACGTGTTTCCGATCTCTGATGAAAGCAATAAGGGATAAACACATAATTGCAAATACAGTTGTCTTAATACCTCCTCCGGTTCCACTCGGCGAAGCCCCAATGAACATTTCTATCATCACTCCAATTAATGACGCTTGCTCAAGCTGAGATATGTCCACTGTATTATAACCCAGTGTTGTGCTGGATGATGACGCCAGAAAAAATGCTTCAAGCAATGTATCCGCTCCGTGATTCTTCGCTATCGCATTTTCCACCACAAAATAATATACAGTTGAAAAGAAAATTATGACCAGTGTAACGCTAATAACAAGCCTGGAATGTGTTGCCAATTTATAACGAGCCTTCTTGAGACTTGCTTTAAATAGAGCAGAAATATCATACAACACAAAAAAACCAATACTTCCCAAAAATGCAGTTAACACGATAACCAAATTTACAAAATAATCATTTCTAAACTCCACCAGGTTTGTAGTAAATAATGAAAATCCTGCATTGCAAAAGCTGGATATAGAATTAAATACTCCGTGTTTTACAGCCTCATCCGGAGGCATCTCTCCCATCCAATAAACTGATAAAAGTAATGCTGCGGCGCCCTCCACTATCAGGGTGTATTTAAAAACTTTTATAACAAATTGCTTTAATCTAAGCTTTGTATGACTAATGGAATGGCGAATGATCAATTTATTAAAAAGTGATATCCTCCCTCCAAGTAAAACTACAGCTAAAGCAAAAAAGATCATATAACCAATATTACCAATTTGAATTAACATCATAATGACCATCTGTCCGAAAAATGAAAAATAAGTGGCAGTATCAACTATCGTTAAACCCGTCCCTGATATCGCTGATATGGCTGTAAATATTGCATTCTCTAAAGATAAATTAACGTTTTGGGCGGAAGATACCGGCATCATCAATAACCCAGCTCCGATTATAATAAATAACATATAACCGAATAAGAGTATTTGAGCGGCATTAAAACGAATGCCTATATATTCAGATATCCTTTTTGCCAAGTTTTATTATAAAATGAAGAGTTTTAAACCCTCCATTGTAGAATTTAGCAATATATGAATCAAATATCAGGCTATAAGCTAATGTTCATCCGTCCACTTTCCCCAATTTTTTAAGTCTATCCAGGCGGGGTTTTTCATTTTGCTGCAGCCAGCCATCCCTGGATAAAAGCTCATATGCATTTGCAAAGTAAGGGGCTGCTTCTTCTTCATTTCCCAGTTCGTAATTACATTCTCCAATCTCCTCATAAACGTATCCATCTGGTTCAATACCATTATCTTCTATCTCCTTCAATAATTCCGTCTGCTTTTCGAGCGCATCTGCAGCTCTACCCAGAGACCTCAAACACCTCGCCACCGTCCATTTCGCTATTCTCTCACCCTGTCCTGTGCTCCTCTCCGAATGCCAATCGAGGCTCTTTTGAAAATATTCCATCGCCTTCGCGTAGTCTCCCTTATCGTGGTATGTCCAGCCTGTATTATTATAGAGAGGTCCTGCCCATTTTTTTGCTCTTTCATCTTCCGTCTGCTCTATCATCTTCAGTGCTTTTTCACTCCACATTAATGCTTCATCAGGCTGCGAAGCTATCGCCAGCATATGAGCCGCGTCTATCGAATAAAAATCATACCTTTTCTCCGAAGCAAGCTCGTACGCTTGATTGAATAAAACCAAAGCCTTATCCTTATCTCCGGCTGAATTGAATGTGCGTCCTCTTTCAAGGTAATATCTCACAAAGGCTTCCGGAATATCCGGATGCTCTCCTAAGATCTCTCCGGCTTCATCCAGTATCTCGTGGGCTTTGTTATAGTTCTGCCTGAGACTGAATGTTCGCGCGATCTGTGTCAGGAGCTGTACGTAATAATCGAAATCACTTGAAGTCTTTGCGCCGGGAAGCAGCTTATTAAAAGTTTGTTCGGTTTTTGCCGGATCATTGTAATCCCACAACGAATCAATGAAGGGAAGTCCGCTAGTCATATTTTTTGTTATTTAATAAAAGGCTCCCTCAAACTACGAGAGAACCTTTGGGAAGTTAACCACAATGAAATATATCTGCAATATCTATTCGGTCTGCGCTTTTACTAAAGAAGAGCGTTTAAAAAGCAAACCTGAACCGATAAATAACACCGAAAATACAGCATTGATAGCAAAAACAGCTGCCACACCCGGATCAAAGTCAGGCTTATTTATTATAAATGCAGTGATGGGAATGAGCATCTGGATACCAGCGAGTACAAAAGCAACGACTGCCATGCCATTTGCCTGAAACTTAACAATAAGCGCACCGGCTAAGCCTATGGGGATCAAGGAAAAATACATTAAATTTGCATCGTTTTTATCACTTCCAATTATTCCTACCGCCATATTTACCCAGGTCAGAAGAAACACGGTAAAGACGGCAATGCTCACTGCAATCCGGTATGATTTATTATTCCCCCGGCTCGATATCCATTCATATACCACGCCCGTTCCGAAGATCAGCGTACCCATTAGTATGAAATCAAAAACAGACCAATCAACTTCGGCAGTGAACTGCATCGCTACCAGCGGTACCATCAGGAGACATACCGTAACAAATGCAATTATGATTATATTTTTCTTTTTCATGATGAAAAGTTTAAGCTTTTAAATTAATTGTTTGCTACAGGTTCAGTAACCTGTTTAATGTCTTCTTTCTCGTAATTTATTTTTCTTGAGAAGTACATTAATATTGCCAGTATTACAAATAATCCTATGCTTCCTGCCAGTAATGAATAGTCCTGCAGCTGTATCGTAAAGAATAAGAAACCATACAATGCCGAGAGTATCAGGAACATAAATCCTGTCATCAGCCAGGTCTTTAAAAAATTCTTCGAATATACTGAGATCAATATTACTACTGCTGCGGATGCTGTAATATATGCATTTTCAAATCCAATTATTTCCGAGATGGAAAGGAGCAGGGTATAAAAAATTATCAACGCAAGCCCCACCAGTAAATATCTTATCGGGTGTATCCTGGTTTTGTTTATTACCTCCACAAAAAAGAATATCACGAATGTCAGAAAAATGAACAGGAATGCATACTTGGCGGAGCGGTCTATCTTTTGATACTGCTCGATTGGCTGAAGGAGATTCACACCAAAGAAGGTGTCGTTAACTTTGTATTTTTCACCGGTCCACTCCTGCGGGTAGCTCCTGTTGAGATTTAACACCTTCCATTCCGCAGTGAATCCGCTTTCTGTAATTTCTCTTGTATCCGGCAGGAATGAGCCATCAAACCCGGGATTTATCCAGGAAGAATTCAGGTTCACTTTGGTTTCTTTACCAAGAGGAGCGAAATTAAGAGCCTGGCTGCCATTAATGTTTACATTAAATGAAAAGTCCGCGCCATCAGATAAAATTGTTGAGTCTGTATCTCCAATGTTCGCGCTCAGACCTGACATATTCAGAACGGGCGAATCAACACCGGGACTAAAGTTAAATTCCTTCCCATCAAGCTTCAGCTTTATGTTTTCTTTGATCCCTTTCATATCAGAGACACCAATGCATAAATAAGAATCCTTCCACATCATATCCCCTTTTTCAATGCGGAGGGCTTCCAGGTCGGGTGGATTAAATTTCCCACTGAAATTCAGATCGGTTTTGTAAACTGTGACATCGTAAATCCCTCTGTTTAAATTTTCAGGAACGACGCCGCCTTTAATATTCAGCTCTTCAGGCATGAAGTATGCGTTATGATCCTCGAATGATTCCTTTCCATTAACCAGGATTTTGTGTTTGTACGGTATAACCAGTACGGGACCTACCAGGAATTGACTTCCGCCCCATTTACTGCTAATGTCAAGTATCGCCTCCTGCTGGAGAGTTT
>JAEYVS010000173.1 GCA_023429265.1 Bacteroidota bacterium
TAACAATTTTTTTTTAAAATCTAAAACAAAGCTATGAAAAGAAAATTTACTTTTTTCTTCGGGGCATTGCTTTGCCTGATAGTATTTATTTCATTTAAACTTTATTCGCCCGTTGCGGTGAACTCAAGTACAGAGAGTATTTCAACTTCATCCTATCCCAATAACAACATCAGCCCTGTATTTCTTATAGGTGGAATAGAGCTTGGCTGGGAACCAAACTATAATGTGTATGAAGACCTGGGTTTTAACGTATGGCACCATATTTAATTATTAATTAACAATTATCAATGTTCAGTAATCCTATTGCAATAATCATAAAAAATATTGATATTCTGAAAAGGTAACACATACCGAATGAGAAAGATACTCTACATAATACCTCTTATATTATTTTCCTTCACCTTCACGGGTGGACCGCCTCAGGGATGGTATCAGCAAAGTATGCCTTTTTTGAATAATGAACCAATATCAGATATTATATTTTTGGATAGTTTAACAGGTTTTGCTGTAACAGGCGACGGCTCTCCAAATGATACAAATTTCATCCTTAAAACAACAAACGGCGGTGATAATTGGGTAATAAAATTTTCAGCATACAGGGATTTTTTTAAAATTCATTTTATAAATAACACTACAGGTTTTGCGTGTGGAGGATTTAACGTTGTAGGTGGAGGATTATTCAAGACAACAGATGGAGGGGAAAGTTGGAATCCTCTAAATTCACCTTCCTCAATCGAGTTTAGAGATATGAGTATATTAAGTAATGATACATTATGGCTTGTGGGATCAAGCGCAATTGATGGCGGTGTATTCCACACGACCAACGGCGGATCAAACTGGACACAGCAGTTGAATCTCGGGAGCCAGAATCCCTCAAAGATATATATGTATGATGCAAATACAGGGTATATATCAAATTCAAGTACTTCATACTTAAGAAAGACAACAAATGGAGGAATAAACTGGGATGTAGTATCCGGGGCAACAGGCTTTACCGATATACAGTTTTTGGATGCAAATACAGGCTGGAAAGCTAGAGGAGGTACAAATATACAACGCACAACAGATGGTGGACAAAATTGGACTATTCAGGAATTAACCCCAAAGGGTCCGAACATAGTTTTTTCAAGAGTAAGTGAATTGTCTATACTAAATAAAGATACAATTTGGGGATTTGGCAGAAGCGAATATATTACGCAGGGTAACCAAATACGGGGAATGATTCATTTAACTACTGATGGAGGAAAGACATGGGGATTTCAATTACCTGATACGAACATTTTAATACCAAGTTATAGACAAGGAATATTTGTAAATAAGTTTAACGGATGGGCTTATGCAAATACTCCTACAGGAGTTCACACAGTTACTGGCGGTAATGATACGACTATTTATTTAAGTATTCAAACACTGAGCAGTGAGATACCCGAATCATTCAAACTCCATCAAAATTATCCCAATCCGTTTAACCCCGTTACAAATATTGTATATGATATAAAGATAAAAAGTGAAGTTAAACTCACAATATATGATATTTCAGGTAAGCAAATAAATAGATTAGTCAATCAAACCCAGCAACCTGGTACATACAAATATACATTCGATGGATCGGGACTTCCAAGCGGGATTTATTTATATAGACTTCAAACTGAAAGTTTTACGGAAACGAAAAAAATGACCTTAGTAAAATAAAGGTTGTAACATATTTTAAAAATTAGAAAATGACAATAAAATGAGAAAAAAACTACTACTACTACTTTTTGTTTCTTTTACTATAATTTCATTTGCTTTTAAAAATCCTTCTGTCAAGATAAGCTCTTCATCCTATCCAAACAACAACATCAGCCCGGTATTCCTTATAGGAGGAATAGAATTAGGATGGGAGCCTGATTATAATGTATATGGAAACCTCGGCTTTAATGTATGGCATAAATACAATAATGCTGCTTTTCCGGTATCCGGTAATATATTCGAGATCCACGGATGGACTAACTATACTTCGGTATGGAATGACCTCTCGACGGAGCCATTAAGCACCTACCGGGCAGGCATAGAAGACATATTAGAAGATAATATGAATAACGGGCTGTACACCATAGCGCAGAGGCCGAAAATAGAGATGTTGTGCTACGGGCAGAGGTCTGACTACCAATGCGAAATAGTTTCATCCTCCGATGACTACTGGTTCTATTCATTTAATGAACATGAAACGGGAACGGATATAACTGACAATAGTAAGTTTGGTAGTGGTCAGAAAGTCCGTTACTGTTCCACCACACTGCCTGAGGATAATACAGCCGGATACGTCGTTGAAAGGCTGATGGCGAATAATGAGCAGTGCCATATGGGGACAGGAGAAGCGGCATTATTAACAGATGATCACTACTCATGGCATATAAAACCGAGTATAAGGATTGATTCTTCATTCGCTGCTAATCCGTCCAACTCTAATACATTGGTATGTAGAGTAGAAATATTTGATTTTGAAGGTGATAACTTAAGAATGGTAAATTTAAGAGTAGGAAATTTTATAGAAAATACCGGATATGACGGCGATTATATAGAAGAATATTTTGATCTTCCTTTGGATTCAACTCTTATAATCCTTGACGGATCTGACTTCAATCCCAATAATGAATATTACGCCCGCACATCCCGCATGAATAACGAGACAGACGGAGACTGCAAAACCGACATAAAAGTTTACTGGTATGGGAACTGCGATATGTGGATAGATTATGTGAGAGTGGATAATAATATAGCTGACCGTTTATTTAAAGGACTTGATGATCCATTGATCGAAGAGGAAGCGGAGCTGATGCTTTCGTCCGATTCACCCTTAAAGATATACCTCGAGCTTCTCGAGTTTAATAATATCCCCTGTGTCCGCTACGTAAATGATAAGCTCAGAGCTTATCCCGGCGCGCGGGACATTGACATCATGGCGGATTTTACCTTATCATTTTTCACGTCTCACCTGCAATGGCCTCTTGGCAATTACATGGATTTCGACGCGGCATACGTGAAACGGACATATATGGACAGAGCCGGCTTTAGCCAGTTCTTCTTCGAAACATATAATCTGACAGGAACTTACGATAATAATGAAAGTTTTATTCCCTCCACCCTGGATATTCCCGATAATGACTGGCTCCTTGCAACTGAGATAAGTCCGGACGATTATGATACGTGGCTTCAGGGGCATCTGGATAATGACGTTTATCCTCCTTCAGACGCGGA
>JAEYVS010000193.1 GCA_023429265.1 Bacteroidota bacterium
GCTTTATGATGAAAATACCAGGTTGAACCACCATTGGTGGTTTTCATAAATGTACCATTTGCTCCAACTGCATACCAGTTGTTAGCATCCCAAACTTTTAGCCAGTTAAGGGTGTTTCCCTGTGGCGTCTGATGAGACCACTTCCAGGGTGTGAATTCTTGTGCGTTTAAGACCGGTGACTGCCAAAAAATGAGTGCGGCGACAGCACACCAGAAGAACGAGTAGAGAGATTTACCCAAAATAATCCTCCTTTTAGGTTAAGGTTTATAAAATAATGAACGAAAGTTATTAAAGTAACTTGAATGGATGCCATCGTGCGGTTAGCATTATCATAATAGATGGAATTCTGACTAAGTATAAGTGAGATAATTCCTACGTTATATTGTATGTAATCCTACGTCTATGTGCATAATAATTACTTAATACTTCTAAAATATTAAATAATCAAGCTAAAAAAATAAGAGTAATAAAACTAAGAACATAAAACGCAAGCTTATGATTTATTGGAGTTTACTTAACTAGGAGCATTTTACCAGTTGTAACAATTGTTCCATTTACCTTTAAATTGGAAAAATATACACCTGAGGATAAATTTGATGCAGAGAATGTTTTAGAATGTATTCCAGCATTGAAATTTTCGTTGCTGAGGAGTGTTGCAACTAGCCTTCCCGAAATATCATAGATGGTAAGAGAGACTATGCTTTGCGTAGGTAAAGCGAATTTTATTTGGGTTGAGGGATTGAATGGGTTAGGATAGTTTTGATATAAGGTTACTTTAGATGGAATATTATTTATACTTAAATCATTACCGGGACGTGTACCGGATGACTTTTCAGTATATTTAATTATATTACCTGCGGATGATGCAATGTATGCAACTTCACTTGACACCATACTTATAGCATAATGATCAGTAGCTCCTGAATTTTCAAAAGTCCAGGTGACTCCCCCGTCATTCGTTCTGAATGTTTTTCCTGAAGTACCTGCTATCAATCCCTTGTATTCATCAATAAATTTTATACTATGAAATCCCGTATTAGGGTATGATGGTAATTCAATTTTATCCCAGACTTTTCCTGCATTTGTTGTCTTCAAAAGAATTCCTTTTTCACCGCAAATCCATCCGGTATTTGAATTTACCATATGAATGCTTCGAAGATTATTTTCAGAGAATTTGGAATAAAACCAATTTGATCCACCATCTGTGGTTTTTCCCACCGTTCCTGAGGAACCTATAAAATACACAGTATAGATATCTTCAACAAAGGAATCATATATCCTGATATCATCGGGTAATCCGGAAGCCTGAAGCATCCACTTTTTTCCGCCATTGGTTGTTTTGATTATCTTAGCATTTGCATCAAAAGCCCATCCTGTATTATTGTCTGCAAAATTCACTTCATAGAAATCTCCAAACTGCAGGTTAATGGCGCGGTGACTTACATCACTGCTCCAGTTTTTCCCGCCATTGGTGGTTTTATATAAAAATCCGTCTGCTCCCGAGATCCAGCCTTCCGCGTCATCAATCATTGAAATGCTATAAAGCGATTTATTATTTAATTTACTGTAGTCCCATGAGGTACCAGCATTAGATGAAGTTAGAACATTACCGGATGAACCTATACTGATAATATTCTCCCCCGATTTGCTAGACCAGATGTCAAATAAATTATTCTCAGTTGTTCTATCTGAATATGCTTCATTGCCCGAAAAAGGAAAGCTTCTGTTTAAAGACCCATTTTTACCTGATATTATCAAGGAATCCTCGCCAATAACAGACGTAGAAAGCATTGGTCCCTTATATATTTGTGATGAATTTATAAACGAAATTGGTAGCCATGGTTGTTCAAGATAAATTAATGGATCAATTATATTCTTATAAACATTTGAACTGTTTCCTGTCAGATATATTCTTGTTGCACTGCTGGATCTGTACGACCCAGCTAAAATCTCGTCCAGCCTTACTCCTGTGCCATCTGTATTTTTATGTCTGAAGACGATTCGCACTTTTTGTCCGGTAAGCTTTCCCAGGTATATTTCATATTTTTTGTAAGTCCCGATTCGCGGTGGATATGTTGAAGCTGAAGTATCAGAAATGTTTAATCCAATATTGAGCAGAGACATCCAATCACGGGTGGTATTTCCGCCGGAAGGTACAGCATAAACTTGTAGTGAATCCCAGTTGAATATTGTCCCTGTATAACTCCTTCGCATATGAAATATCAGCTTATCGTCTCTCAATATCTCGATCTCGGGAGTCATAAGTACATTATCACCGCCTGTTGCATCATAGTTGCTCCATACACAGGCAGGAGAAAGATACGGGGAAACCGTAGATCTCTCCCACATCGATACACCTGAAAATTTTAAATTAGCCCAGCCCTCTGGAGGAAAAGTTTCATCTTCAAATGACTCACTGACAGGTGTGAATGTATTGTCTTTCTGAAAATCAATGTCATACCAGGTGTTTTGAGGAAGGTTTTGAGTGAAATGGTGCCATGTTCCGCATTTATCGACTGAAATTTTTACGGTGTTTGATGTACCACATACAACGGCTGTTTTTTTATCGAGAAAGTTTATTTTCCATAATGTATCATTCGAACCAGTATAGCTCTCCTGCCAATTATTACCTCCGTCTTCAGTAAAGAATACTTTTCCATTTGTGGAAGTAAAGTAGTATATAACTTCATTGAGGGCGTAGAAGCTAAGAGCATCTATCACAGGAGCATCCACTCTGCTCCAATTAATGCCTGCATTGGTGGTCATCCTGATTCCATTTCCCGCCTGTCCGCATACAAATCCTGTTTTACTATCAAGAAAAAAAATATCATACCATTTATTGGTTCGATCCGGATGATAATGTGAGGTCCAGGTGACTCCCGCATCAGTTGTCCTGGAAAGGATACCTCCGTCCCCGCAAACGATCCCTATTTTTTCATCGAACATATGGACATCGTTCAATGAATTTGAATTCCCTGATAACTGATTAGTTCCTGCTATATTCTCTGTAATTTTCCAGGTAATTCCTGCATCGGTTGTCCTGATAAAATCTCCCGCTAAAGTAACCCCATACCATTTTTCTGCATCTACAGTGAAAATATTCCGGATTGATTGCCCTTGAGGTTTTGGGTGCAGCCAAGAAAAGCTCCTGGATTCCTGTGCCTGTAGTCCGGGAATCCACATTACTATACTAAGAAGGATATATAATTTTATAACAAAACGTTTGATTTCATTCATTGCTTTTCCCTGGTGGCTTACCCTGCCATATAAACAAAATTATCTTAAAATTAGTTTAAAATTCAATATAAAAATATGCTAAACCGTAGGTGTCGGAAAATGAATTACGCAAAGGAAAATATTGTTATATGGTTATAAAGCTTTAAATAATTTAACTTTGTAAATGAACCAAAAGAATGATAGACCCTCTAAAGGAAAATTACTTGTTTCAGCCCCATTTTTGGATGACATATTCAAAAGATCTGTAATTTACCTTACCGAACACAATGATGAAGGAAGCCTTGGATTTATCATCAATAAACCCTTGAAGTATAAAGCCAGCGAAATCATTGAAGATTTGCAAAATTTTGAAGCAAATGTATATCTTGGAGGACCGGTCCAGCAGGAAATGCTTAATTTTATTCATAAGGCCGGAGATAAGATTGACGGTAGCTTTGAGATCGGAAATGGCTTATACTGGGGAGGAAACTACGAAACGCTCAAGATTCTGGCTGAAAGCGGAGCTCTCAATCCTGAAGATTTTCGTTTTTACCTTGGGTATGCGGGGTGGAGCCCCGGACAGTTAAACGAGGAATATGCTCAGGATTCCTGGATTATTACAAATCCTGATATTGAAACCGTTTTTAGCAGTGATTATGAGAGAATGTGGAGCGAAGTTCTGCGTAAAAAAGGCGGAGAGTATAAAATTATTTCTACCTTCCCGGAAGATCCATCTGTAAATTAATACTATATTTCACATTATCTTTCAAGCATTAATTATTAATGAATCCGAATAGTTACCGCTGTAGACATAAACAGAACTAAACTAAGGACTCAATACCTCGCGATTAACAATATAATTTCCCAGTTATAATTCACTTCCAGGGAAATATTTAGCACTTTACTTTCTCAGCAATACCATATATATTTAAGGTATGAAAGAGATAAGCTCAAATTATTTTATTCCCCGGGAGAAAAGCAAAAGCGCATTCCTTAAGAAACGCGTTAGGATCCTACCCTTATATTCTTTCCCTCACTTTAAAGAATTTAATTATAAGATATCGGAACACCGGGACAGATTCTTCATTCATATGGATTTTGATGCATTTTACGCACAGGTAGAGCAGAGGGATAACCCCAATTACCGTGGAAAGCCGGTTTCTGTTGGCGGAGCTGACAATGGGAGGGGTATCGTGATGACTGCATCGTATGAAGCCAGGGCAAAGGGGGTGGAAACCGGTATGTCGGTATATGAGGCTAAAAAGCTGTGTCCTGAGCTTATCTCGGTTCCCTGTTATGGTCCAAAATATGAGGCCATAGTGCTAAATCTAATGAAAATGCTTAAAGAACACGTTCCGGACGAATCTATAGAACAATATAGCGTCGATGAATGCTTTGCCGATCTGAGCCCCGTGGCAAAGGATTATGATACCGCCATACAAGTGGCAACAGACATCAAAAATCATATTCGTGAACTTGAAAATCTGACTGTATCGATAGGACTTTCATACAATAAAAGCTATGCCAAGCTTGCATCAAAACTTGAGAAACCGAATGGATTTACGGTAATCACCCAGGAAAATAAAGAAAAAATATACAAACTTCCCGTAAACAAGCTTTGGGGAATAGGCAGGAGGATCCAACGGCGTATGTGGGGATTAAACATAAATAGCATAGGTGACCTCGCAAATGCAAATCCAGGCGCATTAAAGAAGGAATTCGGGATAAATGGTACTGTCTTTTACAAAATGGCCCGAGGTGAAGACACATCCGAGATCTGCCGGCGTGAAAAACCGGAGAAATCATTATCTCATAATCATACACTGACAGTTCCTGTCTATAAAGAGTTTGAAGTTTTGGAGGAGGTCCGTAGGATGGGCGAATACATCTGCCGCAAACTCCGGGCAAGACAGATAACCTCTAAAATGGTTAGTTTAACCATTAGATTTGAAGATCTATCCTATGACTCTGTAAAAGGCGAGATAGTCAAGCATACAAACGATGACAGAGTGATCTATAATCTTTTAAAACAGTTACTTACAAAGCTTGAACAGCCGTCAGTTCACCGCAAAGCCCGTATGTTCGGCTTATCTGTATGGGAGCTGCGCCCGGATATTCACCGTGAAAATTTGAGTTTATTTGATGAAGACCTTAAAAACCCTTTTTATGCTCTTGATAAGCTTAAAGAGAAGTATGGGGACAGCATTGTACGCATTGGGGTTACTAACTAAGCTCATAAGCTATATTTTTCTAATTAACTTTACTTAATGGCACCATAATTGCATTAAAATACATATCGCGGGGATTGTATTTCTGATAATTAAAAAAATCATTATATTAAAGCGTTTTAAATCAATAACCGCATGACCAAAAAATACAATTTTTTATCAGCTGCTCTTCTTTTTCTTATAATAGCTTCCTTTTCTCCCATAGACGTTTATTCCCAGGCAAGTACATCATTAGGTATTCAGGCTAGGGTAATCCGCATAATGACTGTTAATACAACCGGAGCAAATCAATTAAACTATGGTAATGTTAGTGTAACTACCAGCAACCAGAATTTATCGATTTCCAACCAAAATGGGCAAAAATTTGTTGCTACCGGCTCTCCAAACTATATTGTAACTGCAGATTGGCCTCAAACAGTGACGCTTAATAACTATGCATGGGTTCTTGCAAATGGTGGTACAAATGGAACAATCACCTTTTCTCCTAATGATGAGATCCAGCACACAGGCGATAACCAAAACTGGGCTTCTCCCTATGATGTATATAGAAACACTGTTAATTGGGGAAATCTATATTTCAGAGATACTGATAATAATGGTGTAGGCCAATTGTATTTCTGGCTCGGAGGCAGTTTGAGTGTTCCAGCTAATCAACCCTCCGGAAACTATGTCGGCACTTTAACCTTTACCGTAAGTTATTAGAATCACCTTAAATTCAGAGCGATTTAACTATACTTCACACCTTACCTATTTCTATCTTACATAAAAATTCTTCACGATTACAATATAGCTAACTCGCTATGTTGTAATTTTCTCACTATATTTCCCATATTTATTCAAGCTTCAGAAAATTAATTTATCCTTGGAAACAGCTTTAAATACTGGCTTTAAGCTGTTTGCCTGCACAAGGAAATAAACACAGTTACAATACTAATTATTTTTTAAAATATTAGTAATTTTGCTATTGACATTTTAAATTTTTTGCCATATGTTTGTATCCAGTTGAACGACTCTAAAGAAGTTAAATAACTTTGATATGTGTTGAATCATAGCAAAGTAACTATAAAGTCTAAAAACTATATTAATTTTCTAAATTATAAGAATAAAACAGATTATGATTATAGATTCAATAATTTTTCCTGACATAAAAGAAAGAAAATTAAGCATTTAATGCTTATTTAAGGGGCAAAATAACTTTTGGCATATAAATTGAAATACTATCATACACACACGGGGCAGTACAATTTCCAAACAACATCAATAGATTTAGAGACTATTGTCGAATTTTATTCGATTTCCCCTCCGAAATCGCTAAAATCGACATTTTTCTATATATAATATAAAAATGAATAAAAATTACACTAAAACTAATTTTTGTAACCAAAAACCCAAAAAAATGAAAAAAATGAAGTTATTTCTTCTTGTTGCTGCTATTTTCACTTTAGTAGCTTCAACCGATTCATTCGCGCAGATCAATGCTAATGCGAATGCTAACGTAACTGCTAACCTTAGAAAAGGTCTTACAATTGTTAAAGATACAGATCTAAACTTTGGAATAGTACAGCAGAATCCTGACAACTCTGCTTCTTCTGTTGTTACTCCCGGAAGTGGTGCTAAATTTACAGTTTCAGGTAATAACTCAGCTAACGTAAACGTAACCATTTCTAATGCAACTCTAACATTAGATCCTGGTGTAACAGTTAGCACATGGAATATGCACGTAACTGATAACGGTACTTATACATCAGGTAGTAACATACTTACAGGTACTTCAGGATCAACTACGCTTTCATCAACCGGAGCAAAGACTCTATGGTTAGGCGCAACTTTGACCGCGACTACTGCAGCCACTTCCGGAGTAAAGTCAGGTACAATAACAGTAACTGTGGCTTATTAAGATTTTTGTAACCTTCATGTTTGACTGATTGCTAATGTTAAACACGCTTTACCCCGGAAACGGGGTAAAGCAAATTAAAAAAAACACAATTGAGCATAAAAATGAAATTGACAATACTAAATATTCTGATTCTACTGACAGTATTAATTGGTAAAAATACTTTTGCTCAGGATAATGTAAACACCACGACGACAGTGAACGCTACATTAATAAGAGGGCTAGCCATGGAGGGTGGTAATAATCTCTTTTTAGGAGAGTTTGCCCTGAAAAACACCGACTCACAGAAAAATATTTCTAATTTCGACGGTTTAAAGTTCACTATTCTCGGACAGTCAAACAGGTTAGTTACCATTCTATATGATGAATTTGTTACACTGACGAATGTTACTTCAAATTCGAGTTCAGGCACCCAGGAATCAAAATTATTAACCTTTAGAACCAACATTGCAGAGGAAACAGGACCCGATAACGGATATAATGATCCTACTCCCCTGCCCAGCGGTACGAGCATTTCTCTATATGATAACTCTGCTGTTGGAAAAGTGAATTTATGGATTGGCGGTACTATGTATCTGCCGGTCAGTCTAAAAAATGGTAAGTACATCGGTAAATTCGTTGTTACTTCAGTATATTAATGAATCTTAGTTTAAGAATCCTTAATTTTGAAAAAAAATAAGCTAAGAAATAAACGTACAATGAAAAAAACTTTAACAATCTTATTCTTAATTCTTCTTGCCGGTCTGATGAGCAATACAGGAAATGCTCAGTCTTTTGACGCAAAACTTGCATTGCTGCTATATGATTCATTCCCGGGATATCCTAATTCAACTCCCTACTATGATTCATATGCAGGAAGATACAGAATAGACCTCTCAAGTAACAACAGAACAATCCGTATCACTCATTCTATTCCTAATAACCTGAATGATGGAGCCGGTCACACTGTACCTTTTAGTATTGCAAATAATAACGCCTCCTATAAGATAGGCGGTAACCTGAATCCTCTAGGTTCGACTGTATTTAACGCAAACAATAACTTAACTGTACAGCTTTCAGGTACAGACAAAATAACGGTTTGGCTGGGAGGAACTGTCTCTCCGCCGACTAATGCATTCCCCTCTGATAATTATACGGGGACAATTGTAATAACAGCTGTAGTATTATAAAAAATTATATTTTTTATAAAAACAAAAAAAAATTAGCTTTGAAAACATTAACATTTACCCTACTGATTTTATTAGTATCCGTCACAACTGTTTTTTCTCAAATCGTGATTTCACCTTATGTGGTAATGGTTGATCAAAAGAATCAATACGGCACATTTTTGGTGTCAAACCAAACCACAGAAACTCAGGAAGTTTCAATTTTCTTTAAATTCGGCTACCCTGCGTCCGATAACCAGGGAAATGTAACAATGCTTTATTCCGACTCCTCAAATATCAATATGCAGAACGATCTTACAGATATGGTTAAAGCATTTCCTAAAAAATTCACTCTAAAACCGGGTGAAAAACAAACGGTAAGAATGACTGTAAAACCGGACAAAAATATGAAGGACGGAACTTACTGGACCAGGATCGTTACATCATCGCAATCCAAACAGACAATAACTGATACTTCAACTTCCCTTTCGGCAGCAATTAATTTCGTATTAAACCAGGTAACAACCGTTATCTACAAAAACAAAAGATACGAGAACAAGGTCGATCTGAAGGATATTACCGCGGAAACGGATGAAGAATTTCTAAATATTAACGTACCTGTTGAAGTAAACGGTGATTATCCGTTCTTCGCAGGAACAAGCGTTAAGATCTATGATGCTTCAGGCAGCCTTGTCACCGAGCAAACGCAGTACTTCACAGTATATTATGGAATGACAAAAAGAAACTCATTCAGGCTCTCTGAATTAAAAGCTGGCGAATATAAAGCTGAGGTTACAATCACATCAGACAATAATCCTGATATTCCGATCTCTGATAAACCGCTTGCAGCACCTATAACTAAAACAATCAGCTTCAGCATAAATTAATGCAAAATATCCTAAACATATTACTCTTTTCGTTACTTATATCTTTACCGGTAAATAGCCTGTATGCTCAGGACCTTACCGGCGCAGGTGACGAAAAAACATCCGAAGGTGATTCATCTGAAGTTATAGCCGGTCTCGAAGATAACAGCTCGACAGGCTCCGGAAACCCCGATGAAGAAGAGGGTTACGAACCTGAAGAAATGTACCTTAATTTCAACTATGGTGGTGTCATAAGCACACTGCTTACTTGTTATTATGATGGTGATAGGACATATATCCCTCTTCAGGACTTTTTAAACATATTGCAAATTAATAATACTCAATCAGGTAATGTTGTATCCGGTTATTATATGTATTCCGCCAATTATTATGAGATAAACATTGCATCCCACGAAATGACATACAAGGGAAACACAATCACCTTTTCAAAAAATGACATTCTTGAAGTCGGAGGGCAAATATTCATAGATCCGTCAGCGCTTGAAAAAGGTTTTGATATGGAAATCGTTGTTGACCTTGCAGAACTTTCATTGGGACTATATACAGAGAATACTCCCCCCATTATGGTTAAAATGGAAAGAGAAATGCTCCGCGAAGCTATGCTCGAAGGTGAAAGCGAAAAAGAAGCTCCACTTCTTTTCAAAAGAAAAAAGAACTGGCTCAGAGGTGAATTTCTCGATTATTTCCTATCCTCAAGCTACGGAAAAGGAACAACACCAACACACAGCTATAGCCTGACATCAGGTACAGAGCTTATGGGTGGGGACCTTAATATTAATTTTAGCGGTACTCACACATCCTTAGCTGACCAATTTGATTATGATGTAAACTGGAGATATGTTTTTGGAGATAATAAGCTTTTAAACCAGGTATTACTTGGTACCAAACTGCAATCCAGGGGTATTGATCAGCATTCATTCAAAGGAATTTCACTAACCAATGCACCATTTGACGTTGATGAAAACTTTGGGAGCTATGTTTTGATCGATAATACTATTCCCCTGAGCGATGTCGAACTATTCATAAATAATCAGCTGGTTGCTTATACACAGGCTGATGAGAATGGAAATTACAGGTTTGACATTCCATTAACTTATGGTTCAAATACCGTAGAACTGAAGATCTACAGTCCTGATGGCCAGTTGATCGAAAATAACAGGAGAATACAGGTTCCATTTGATTATCTTCCTGAGAATGATCTGCAATATTATGTGAATTTTGGAGAAAGAAGCGACACTAAGGACCTTGTTTACCACGGAAGCCTGGCTTACGGGGTTACAAGCTGGCTGACAAACAGAGCCGGTGTTGATTTTACCTCTACGGATGGATTCTTTACCAACCCGGTATTCTTTAATTCCCTATCGGCAAGAATAACTGATAATTACTTATTTAATTACACACTAGCACCTGATCTTTATCACAGGCTCCAAATGAATGCACAATTCTTTGATCTGCAGTCAGTGGGTCTTAGATATTCTAAATACAAGCAGAATAAAATATATAACGTACGTAATCTCGAAGAAGACATCGAACTTACTGCCGGCCTGCCATTTAATGTGTTTGATACAAGAATGGGACTCCAGCTGCAGGGTTTATATGAAAAAATGCCCGATTCCAAAGTTTATAAAATGGACGTTGGAACAAACTTCACGCTTCTAAATTTTAGTCCTTCAATAAACTTTGCTTACTCGGAAGAGCAGACTGATTTTTCAACAAGTGTAAGGAAGGAAGTCCGGTTTGGTTTAAGCACTCCTGTGGCCTTTTTAAATGGGTTTTTCCCGGAATTAATGTCAGGGAAGTATCTCAATACTACGCTAAAATATGATGCCGTTAACCATAATTTTTCAAGCGCAAAGTTAACATATTCAAGTAATATTACAAACAATGCAAGAATAGAATTTAATTACAACAAAGATTTTGTATATGATTTTTCATCCTTTAATGTAGTTTTCAAGTATGAATTCCCTTTTGTAGTCACAAACACAATAGCGGATGATAGATCAGTTATATTCAATGTTCATGGTACACTTGGTTATGATAACGTAAATGAAAACATATTTACATCTAAGAGACAAAGTGTTGGAACAGGTGGTGTTGCCTTCAGAATGTTCCAGGATGAAAATGGTAATGGAAAATTTGATGATGGAGAGAAAATTGTTGATGATGTTGATTTAAAGTTTACAAATAACGTGAGCATGGAAAGAAATGATGAAGGTATCCTGATGGCTAGCGAATTAAGTCCGTATCACAAGTACGAAGTCGAGATCAATCCCCTATCAGGTAAAGACCCATTTCTACAGCCTAAATTTGATAGGTTTGCGCTTGTAACAGATCCTAATCAAATAAAACTTGTAGAGATCCCATTCTACTTCTCACAGGAAGTTTATGGTAATGTCGTTGCTCATAAAAATGGCGCGGAGATACCTTTACCCGGTGTGAAAATTCACATCAAAGGTGAAGAAATGGAAGAAGAAAAGATCATTACTTCATACAATGACGGTTCGATATATTATCTTGGTCTGCTTCCCGGAAAATATACAGCTTATGTAAGTCCGTCAATGATTGATAAACTCGGAGCTGAATCTGATCCTACTTCGATAGATTTTGAACTTTCTGAAGATGTATTTGATGATAGTGGCTTAAAAGAGCTTAACTTTGTACTAAAACTTGATAATAGCAATATTAATGAGATCGATGAAGAGCAGCTTGCAAGCTTCAGAGCTAAATTCATACACACAGAAAAGATGATAAACAGCAGGACCGGAACTCCGGATGACGTGAGGAAAGAATTCTTTGACGAGCTGACAGCATCTCAATACAGAGCTTTACCTGAATTTGCTGACCTATATGACGCAATGGATGCCAAGCTGAAGAAATGGGAAGCTGATCTTGAAAAAGCTCCGGAAGCTAATTATACAGAGTATACAGTTGTTAAAGGTGATTGTCTCTGGAAAATTGCCGGAATGAAAAATCACTATGATAATCCGCATCTATGGCCGGCTATCTGGGAAGCTAATAAGGATGGAATTATCTCAGCTCCTCCGGGAGTAAAGACTGTGATTACTAACCCGAACCTAATTTATCCGGGTCAGGTACTCAGAATTCCTTCCCTAACTGAAGAACAAAAACAGGAATTCCTCAATATCGAAGGTGAATACTACGATAAAAAAGGCAGAGGAAAACCAAGAGATAAATAAAGAGTGGGAGTTATTAGTTAATAAGTGAAAAGCTAACTTACTAGATTGAACACAAAATTAGGGTAAACTTTGGAATTGAATAAATTTCAAAGCTAATAAGAAACCCCTTCTTGACGGATAGGGGTTTCTTTTTTATTTAAAATTAGTAGTAAATATTTAGATTAGTTAATCTGTGTTCATTATTATAATTTTATGGCATTTACAAAGTAAAATTTAAACCATTTTACAGCATACTAGCCGGATAGTTGATTCACAAGGCTTTTCCTCTCTTCAGCTGTAGTCATTACAATTAGAACATCTCCGTAATTTACAGTGAAATCATCCCCAGGTTTAAATACCCATCCGTCTTTATTCTTTATGGCCATTATCATCGTGGATTTTAGGCTGGAAACATCTATTTCCTTCATTGTCTTTCCGTGATATTCCTCAGAGACCATTATTTCCTCTATTCGGGATGATTTATTGTCTTCCTTGAGCATAAAATCAAGAAAATTAGTGACAGTTGGCCGCAGCATTTCCGATGCCATCCGGATACCACCGATATTGGTCGGAGATACGACTTTATCAGCACCGGCAAGTTCCATTTTCTCAGCATTTTTGAGATTAAAGCAAAATGCTACTACCCGTATATTCGGATTTAACCTTTTAGCAGATAAACTAATGACAAGATTTACATTATCGTCATCTGTTGCCGCAAAAAGCCCTTTAGCTCGCTCAATTCCTGCCTTTTTAAGTATGGTATCTTCGGTTGGATCTCCCTCGATGTAGTTTTCTTTTTTAAATGACTCGTGCATTTTATCAAGTTTTTCTTCGTCAGTGTCTATGATTACGTTCTGCTTTTGTGTATCCATTAGTTCCTCCATTATTTTATCCGTATATGAATTTAGTCCGCATAAGATATAATGATTTTCAAGCTGGTTTATCTCTTTTGTCATTTTACTTTTTAAATAATTTTTAGTGAAATATCCCTCAATCACTACTGCAGCAAGAGTAGAGAGGAAATATGTAATAAATCCAATTCCGGCCATTGCTATAATAACCGTAAAGAACCTGGCTCCCACAAAATTTTGAAGCGGGATGATCTCACCAAATCCAATAGTAGTGATTGTAATAAATGTCATAAAAAAGCAGTCAAAAATGTCGTACTGCTTCCCTGTTATGTACCAATATCCAAACGTACCGATAAGGACGGTCCCGAGAAGCCCCAGGCCGGACATATATAATTTCTTGAATATTTCGGATTTGATCATCTCGGATTTAGTAATCAGCAAATCTAAGAAATTAAATCTACAGAAAAAACTGCATATTTTTGCAGATTACCTTTGCCGCTTTATTTACGGAAAAACGTAGCTGGTACGGAAATATGTTATTAACATGGATATTAACACGGGAATGTTAGTAAGTTAAATTATAGATATTACCCAATTCCATAAATTCTTTTACGTACCTTCCCTTTAAATACTTATTCTGCAAATATAGAAATTTAAGATAATTTTCTTCGTCAGGGTTAGATAAATAAAACCTTATTGTTTCAAATAATTGTGGAGGGATTGCTGGTTTAAGTTCATTAAAACATTCGAAATTGTAGACTATTCCAATTATTCCTGATGATATACTACTTTTATCACATTTCAGCAAATCATTAAAATATTCCTGCAGTAATTTGTATCTCACTTGAAGAGAATCCGGCAGTTCTTCTATTTGTAAATTATCAAAAACATAATAAGATGGAAGATAAAATTCTATAATAAATGGATATTCTTCTTTCAATGGATTTTCAGTAAAAATAACACTCTGTATATACAATTCATCGATAGAAGTGCCTTCGATACCTTTTCCGGTGTCCAAAAGCATCAATACTTCATTATATATAGAATTTAAGCCCTTATACAAATTACTTAATGAGTCCGGATTCACATATCTGTCTATATTCAACAATCCATATATTTCACTTATATACTCTACTCTGTTTAATTCACTAAATAAATTAATATAGCTTGCAATCCATTCTGTATAAATTTCATTAGGCTCTTTTTTATATTCTTTCAAAATATTTTCAAAATCTATACCTAAAAATTCACTGACTGTAGAATCATTGAATATCCCAAGTCCAACTTCATCAGAAATCAAAAATGAATTATCTTTGCTTCGGACAGGTATCCCCTTTTCCCCGAATTTCCCAATAAATTCCATTATGGCAGCTTTTCCCTTTTGAGATTTCATCTGCCCCAGTCTATGCACTACTTCAAACAAAAATTTATAAGAGATTCTGTCGGGCAGAGAGGTTTATTAATCACAAAAAATAGGTTATATAATATGGGTTTTACCTTGAGTAATTAGGCAAAGTTTATATCTTACCAAGAGCAGGCGTCTACAGGCAAGAGTAGTGAGAAGTGTGCCAGAAACACTATCGCATTACCACTGTACCGTGCCTGCTTTTTTATTTGGAGAAAATTAAAAGGCACTCCCCCTACCACAAGAGAGTGCCTATCGATTGTTCCGTGATGGAACAAATTGAGGTAAGAAACCTGCCTGCCGAAGATTCGGCGCAGGCAGGTGAGAAATTACTGAAATATATTAATTTTATTTCACGAGTACCATACGTTTTGTTAC
>JAEYVS010000211.1 GCA_023429265.1 Bacteroidota bacterium
CGCGAAGTGCGGGGTTTAAGAGCGGAAGGGGAGGGATTCGAACCCTCGATAGAGATTGACTCCCTATGACGGTTTAGTCCCGCTGAAGCGGGATTGGTTTTGCCGTAGGCACCCCTTCGGGGCAGCCACTCACATAATGCTTTGAATGCTTCTTTGCACCATTCAATAATTCATTTTAGATATAAAAAAACCCCGCAATGTGCGGGGCTTAAGAGCGGAAGGGGAGGGATTCGAACCCTCGATAGAGATTGACTCCCTATGACGGTTTAGCAAACCGTTGGTTTCAGCCACTCACCCACCCTTCCGGATACTAAAGCTGAAAATCTAAAAAACTCAATTTAGAACAAAGCTAAACCTAATGACGGTTTAGTCCCGCTAAAGCGGGATTGGTTTTGCCGTAGGCACCCCTTCGGGGCAGCCACTCAAAAAAATGCTTTGTGGAATGCTTTATGCACCCTTCTGTAGTATTAGCTGAAAATCTATTTAAACTTTGAGAACAATTACAAATATATACTTTTCTGCTGTTACTTACAGCGAAATAATATCATTATATATAACAAATAACATCAATAACAGGAGTAATCCAAATCCCACATTCTGCAGTATTACCTGAACCTTGAATGGTACCGGTTTCCTGACAATTCCTTCATAACACAGCATAATGAAGTGTCCGCCATCGAGCGCGGGGAATGGAAGAATGTTGATTATAGCCAAAGACATAGACAGAAGCGCAATGAAACTGATAAAGGTAAAGAAACCGCCTTCTGCTGACTGCGCAGATACCTGGGCTATTTTTATTGGTCCGCCAATGGCTTTATTAAATGGAATATCACCGCTGAAGATCTTAGCCATCGAGCCGAAAAACACTTCGACACCATAATAATACATATCGTCAGCTGCTTTAGGCACGGCATTAAAGACATTATATTCGACAGTTTTAACGGGACCGTCATATTTTGCAGCGATACCAACACCTATTGTAGAATCTCCTGCGGGAGTTATCTTCCCGGACATTTCCTGTCCGTCACGCTGCCAGGTTACATCTACTTCTTTTCCGGCATTACTGCGGATCAGGTCTATAAGCTGCTGCTGATTATTTATGGTTTGTCCGGCGAATGAAGTAATGATGTCATTTGCCTGGATACCTATCTGACCTGCTGGCTTATCAGGTTCAACTGCTGTAATTATCGGAGACATCTTTTCAGGGTATAGTCCAAACTCCTCCTGCGTCATATCGCCGATATTAGCTTTGTCGATCTTGAGAATTGTGTCGCTTCCGTTCCTATTCACTAGGAATGTCAGAGGTTCACCGAGATTATCTATCTTAATGCTTTGAACTACGTGATCCCAGTATTCTATGGGGGTATTGTTAATTGTGATGATCTTATCGCCTGCTTTTAATCCTGTCACTTCAGCAGGGGACCCCATCATTACATATCCTATTGTCGTAGTATTAACATAACTTTTTCCTTTTACCAGATTGATGGCATAAAATATTGCGAAAGCCAGAAGGATGTTCATAATGACACCGGCAGTAATAACAACCATTCTTTTCCATACAGGTTTGGAGCGGTATTCCCACGGCTGCGGCTCTGAATTCAAAAACTCTTTGTCCATGCTTTCATCTACCATACCGGCTACTTTTACGTATCCGCCGATAGGAAAGGCGCATATCCTGTAATCCGTATCACCTTCTAGTTCGATGTCTTCTTTGAGCTTTCCAAAACTAAACCCGGTTTTTTTATTGTACCCGAGTATTCTGGGTCCCATTCCCAGCGCGAAAATGTCAGCGCGCATACCCATTGCGCGGGCAGCGAGGAAGTGTCCCAGTTCGTGAATGAATACCAGGATACCAATTACTATTATGAAATAAAATATCGTGTTTAAAAACTCCATTATATTGTTAATTTCCTTTCTTGATTCTAAGTGTATATTTACAGATATATACGGTGGTTAAGATAAATAGTTTTATTCGTAATTAATACCTATTAATGCCTTCCCGCGTCAATCTGTCTACTTCTATAATATCTTCGAACTCAAATTTGTTCCTGCTTTCGTGCGAATCCAGGCTGTTTTTAATTATTGCCGGAATGTCCATAAAACCTATTTTTTCATTAATAAACAGGTCTACAGCTACTTCATTTGCCGCATTAAGTACTGTGGGATATGTACCACCTTTACTAAGCACTTTGTATGCCAAATCCAAACATTCGAATTTTACGAGGTCCGGCTGCTCGAATGTAAGCGTTCCGTACTTTGTAAAATCCATGCGTTCAAAATCCGATGTCACTCTTTCAGGATATGTAATGGCATATTGTATTGGGATCTTCATATCCGGTACTCCCATCTGGGCTTTAATGGAGCCGTCGATGAATTCAACCATTGAATGAATGATGGATTGTGGATGTACAACCACTTCAATATTTTTTGATGTGACTCCAAAAAGCCAGTAAGCTTCTATGACCTCAAGGCCCTTATTCATTAGTGTTGCTGAATCTATGGTTATCTTTGGACCCATATTCCAGTTAGGATGATTTAGCGCTTCCTTTACCGATGTATTACGCATTTCATCGATTGATTTAGCACGGAATGGTCCTCCCGAAGCAGTGAGTATTATCTTTGAGACGAATTCAGGCTCTTCTCCTGCGAGACACTGGAATATTGCTGAGTGTTCGCTGTCTATGGGAGTAAGAGTTGTATTGTATTGTTTGAGCAGGGAATTTATCAATTCACCGGCTACAATTAGAGTTTCTTTATTAGCCAGAGCAATGTTTTTTCCGGTCCTGATAGCTTCAATTGTCGGCTGTAGTCCCGCAAATCCAACCAGCGCGCTGACAAGGAGATTATAATCATCCCGTGCTGTTAATTGTACCAGGTTATCTTCGCCGGAAAGTATTTCGACATCAAATGAGTATTTATTCTTAAACTCTTCGGCTTTGTCTTTATTCAGTATGAGAACGGTTTTAGGAGCGAACTCCTTCACCTGTTCAGCAAGTATGTCGATGTTGGTATTGGTCGTAAGGGAAATGACTTCGATGGGGTATCCGTTATTTTTAAGATTACGGATTACATTCAGGGTGTTACATCCTATCGAACCGGTAGAACCTAAAATGCAGACTTTTTTTGTATTTGTATCCAAGTATATTCTTTAAAAAATAAAAACTCAACCACTGATGTGATTGAGTTTTTAAATATAACTCTATTTATTGAAAATTTTCAGTCAGATATATAGGCTGATTTTAGAGATATTTGTTGATTTCAGCCATAAACTGCTCTTTACTCCTCATTCCAACTAAAGTCTCTACTATCTTTCCTTCTTTGTCGATGATATATGTAGTTGGAACACCTTCGATTGCTGCGCCTGTTGACTGCTCAAAAGCGGCAACCAGTTCATCGTTTCCGTCAACTACCCAGTATGATACGGGTTTCTCTTTTAAGAAATCCTTTACGTCAGGAGTGCCTTCCTGGTGGAAGACGTTCAAACCAACCATTTTAAAATCTTTGTCCTTTAGCTCGGTTGATATTGCTGAGAGCTCGGGCATTTCCTTAATGCAGGGTCCGCACCAGGTAGCCCATAGATTTACAAATACCACTTTACCCTTCAGGTCATTCATTGACATTTGCTGTCCGTTTTCTTCCCAGGTAAAGTTTGGAGCTGTACCTTTAGTTGAAGCAGCTTCTATTGTACCGACAGGGGAGAGCTTTTGCCCGTCACCTGATTGCTCGGTTGTTGTGTTGGTATTGTTTGGAGTCGTATTTGATGTATTCTCGACGTTAGAATTATCGTTAGTCTTGTTATCTGATGTAGTCTTATCTTTTGAATCTCCGCAGGCGATAACTGCCAGAGATATTACTAAAGCAATGAAAAGATTAAATATCTTCATTTTAAATTTTATTTATAGTTTGTTAAAACCGCGTGTATCTGATCCGCGCCCATTTTTGATACTGAGGAAGATATGGCATCATCTTTTTGCCATAGGATTATGTTCTCATTACCGCCTTGTTTCTTTGGGCAATGAAGCCAGTTTTTTCCTTCTATGATGTTATCTCTCATATCACCTGTGAGCATTATGTCCTTGTTGTTTTCATCCATTATATGCTTTTTGCATATCTGCATTGTATATATAAGGGTATCACCTTTTTTGTGGATGAAGTGAGCAGCTTTTTTTCCGTTCATTTCATTGTATACTCCTCCAATAAGCACAGCGTCTTTTACGTCGGGTACGAAGACCTCATAGTCCATCTTATCACTGAAGAACTTTTCAAGGTCCTGAGCGCTGTTTGTCGCATACTGGATCTTTATCTCGCCGTTATTGACTTTGGAATATACTCCGCGTGAAAGCTCGACAAGATTTACATTGTCAGGAATGTCATTACCTGCAAAGAAAAAGTTTACTGAGAAGAATAGGAGTAGAAGCGCAACGCCAACACTGCCAAACAGATAAAAATAATTTCTCTGTCTGCTTTTTGCTGCGTTTTGAGTTGTATTGTGAGAATTTATGTACTGCGCGGTCTCAGCAGTCCTGCCGGGTTGATTCCTTTGTTTGTGGATCGAAGCAACCTTTTCAGAGTACGTATTGATGCTGGTCTGGATATTTTGAAAGATGTACTGAGGAGTCTCAATGCGTGTAACTCTTCTGCTGATTTCAGTTTTTACAGCTTTTTCAAATCCGTGCCTGTTGTAAAGGTCGTTATCGGATTTAAGCTGTGCGAGAATTTTTTCCCTCTCTGCGCCGGTCAATTCATTATCCAGCAGCGCTGATATAAAATCAAAGTCTTTGCCGGAATTCATCGAATTTTCATTGTTATCAGAATTTGTATTATTCTGCCCCATAGGCATTAATGTTAGTTATTCTAAAAAATATATAAATTTAATTGCTCTTAATCTTTAAGAGCTTTTGTAACGTCATAACCTTTGTCTTTTGCGTAAGCAAGCAGTTTTTGCTGTAATAATTTTCTTCCCCTATGCAGTCTGCTTCTTACTGTACCAATTGGGCATTGCACAAATTCAGCGATCTCTTCATAGCTCAATCCTTCTATATCACATAATATCACTACCGTTTTAAAATCGTCAGGGAGCGAGTTAAGAGCATTAACCATATCATCGTCTAATAAGTTCGAGAATAATTTCTCCTGAAGATCGGTCGATTCTACTCTGTCTGACTTGATGGTATCGAAGAAATTTTCGACATCATCATAGTCTACTTTGCCCGGTTCCTTTTGATTTTTACGGTACTTATTAATGAACAAATTCTTCATAATTCGGAACAGCCACGCTTTGCAATTAGTTCCTTTTTCGAACTTATGGAAAAACCTGAATGCGCGTAGATATGTCTCCTGTACCAGGTCATCGGCATCGAGCTGATTTCCGGTCATCCGGTAGGCATAGTTATGCAATAGATTCATATGAGGCATAGCCTCCGTTTCGAAATCTTTCTTTTTCTGATTAAGCTGCTCTTCGCTTAAAACTTCTTCATCGGAAATATCTTCTTCTCCGTCACCGGAGTCATCGTCAGCATCCTGATCGGTTGTTTCTTCATCTTCCCGGCTTAGCGCTACTTCATCTTTTTCTGTTTCGTTTTCGGGCATTAGAATAATTTATTAAAGGTATATTGAGGCAAACTATGCATAATAGTAATGTAATTCAATGGCTAAAGGCTCAAAGCTAATGGCTTTGAAAAGCATAATGGTATGATTTAAAAGGACTTGGGCGAGTAACGGGGCTCGAACCCGCGACATTCAGAGCCACAATCTGACGCTCTACCAACTGAGCTATACCCGCCGGATAAACTGAAAATACTACCTTTAAGGATGATTTTCAATGAAGTAAAAATTAAACTGCAATTTATTGCTAAACATTCCCAATTACTGTATTGATTAAAATACTGTAACTATTTATATTTGTAATTGATGAAAATTGAACGGTAGCTCAATGGTGGAGCATTCGGCTGTTAACCGAAGGGTTGCGAGTTCGAGTCTCGCCCGTTCAGCAAAAAGCCCCTCACAAAAGGGGCTTTTTTTATGTTGAGGCTTCAATATTATTCCTGGAAAATATATAAAGATGTCACAAAATATAATCAGTTCTCTGTGCTCTCTGTGGTGAAATTATAAAACTCTGCGCCTTCTCAGCGTCCGCCGTTTACCCCGATTTTACATCGGGGCGGTTAAAGTCAATTTCCGAAAAACTTCGACAAATTGATCACCCTGCTGTTAAAGCCTGAAATGTTGCTCAAACCCATCGTTTGATTGCTTTCTACCACAGTCGCCAGTATCATATTTTCAGTATTACCCTGGGTATTGGTTTTCGTATAATTCACAATCCACAGATCACTTGGGAAGCCGAATAACTCGGTTATGAAGTTAGGCAGATTCAATGTTCCTGCAGCGGGTATCAGAAATACGTTCACTTTCTTATTTGTACCTGTCTGAAAAAATATATTCCCATTGGTTGTTGAAATGGTCGGATCAAAATTCGAATTGAACTTAATGATCTGGTTTTCTGTATTCGCCAGATTCAGCGCGGCATCGCTGTCGATCAATTCATTACGCGGAGTTGTGATCTGAAGGTTGCTGTTAATAACCAGCTCCAGTGCACCTCCGATTATGTTAGCGGCTGATGTATCTGCTATCAGGTCGAGCAGGTCCAGCGGATTAAAGAACTGGGTCAGATTTATGCAGTCTGTCTGCCCGGGAACAGGATCAGGTGAATAAAGCCTGAATGAGGAATTGCTTCCCGACTTAAATGCATATACCCAGGTACCAACCGAATCCAGATTTCCATTTATCAGAATGTCTATCGCTGACATTTCGGCTTTGCCTTCAGTGTTGACATTCCTTCCATATATCATCACCAGGTCGGTGGAATCACCGTATTCTCTTTTTGCCTGTGCATTAGCGGAGTCGAGCCTCTCAAGGGCTGTTATGTCATTTGAAAAGATCTGCGTAAGTATGCTGTCACTGCTGCAACCTTGCCAGAATATTACGAAGCCGGAAAGGAGTATTAAGATCGATAAAAATTTACTTTTAAATTTCATTATTACAATTATTTAATTTAGTGTTATCAAAAAATCCATTTTCAAAAATTATATTCCCAAAATTACTAAAAAATTCGATTTTGTAAAACCAGTTATTTAAACACCTTTTTGTATAGATGCGCTATTCTAACTTCTAAGCGGAGCGAAGTCCCGCAGTATTGTTGCGGGATTTTTGTTTGACTCATTACAATTTGAGAAATTTTAAATGTGCTTTCTTTTAGGTCGTCAATACAATTCGAAATCAACATTGTTTATTAATTACTTAAACACCCTTTTGTATAGATGCGCTATCTATCCTTTTTTTATTTGACTCTTTAGCAACCCATACCTTATATTTGTTATAGCATTCTACCATATACTCTATGCTGAAATTCGCAATAATTCGTGATGAAGAAAAAAAAATATCGATTTATCATTGTTAAGGAACCTCTTGAAAAAACAATCTCAATTTTCGGATGGCAATGAAAATTTTTTTAAAGCACTGAATTTTCAACATTGTCAATTTTTTACCGCTTTGACTTAAAATTGCGGTGCAATAAATGTAATTTAATATCTTATCACAAACTAAGTTAAAAGTTTATACTTGAATACCCCGATAACTGTTTCCGAGCTTAACCGGGAGATTAAGCTCACACTTGCTGAATCATTTCCTTTCGTATTTGTAGTAGGCGAGATATCTAATTTTAAGCTGCACGGTCCGACCGGAAATTATTACTTCGTCGTAAAAGACGAAAAATCCCAGATTTCGTGCGTTATGTGGAGCTCGAGGAGCCAGCTATTACATATCAAGCCTGAAGACGGGATGAAAGTGCTGATAAAAGGCAGAGTAACGGTATATGAGGGCAGGGGGACATACCAGATCGAGGTATTTGATGTTGAGCCCGCAGGAATCGGTGAACTACAGGCTGCTTTTGAGAAGCTGAAAATAAAATTACATGAGGAAGGGTTATTTAATGAAATCCATAAAAAACAGTTACCGGAGTACCCGTGCAAAGTTGGAATCATTACATCAGAGACAGGCGAGGTTATTAAGGATTTCTGCAGGGTCGCCGAGAACAGGTA
>JAEYVS010000224.1 GCA_023429265.1 Bacteroidota bacterium
GTTCAAGCTTCTCATCGCCCTCTCGTATTATCTCCGCTTCTTGATCCGGATTCTTATTTTTGTCGTCTATGTTTTCGTCCAATATCTCTTTTTCTACAGTTTTACTTTTGGGTCAAGCAGTGCGTATAAAATGTCCACTAAGAAATTTATCACCACGAACACCACCGCCGTAAAAAGCACAGTCCCCTGAACCATCGGAAAATCCAGCTTCATTATCGAATCTACAGCCAGAAGCCCTATCCCGGGCCAGTTGAATATGTATTCGATAAAGAACTGTCCTCCCAACGTTGCTGCCAGTGACGCGCTCAGTGTCGTAACAACCGGGTTCAATGCATTCCTTAATGTGTGCTTGAATACAACAACATTGGAACTAAGACCCTTTGCCTTCGCTGTCCTGATGTAATCTTTGCTCATAACCTCCATCATCGATGACCGCGTCACACGAGCGATGATCGATAGCGGACGCAGTGAGAGGGTTACCATCGGAAGTATCAGGTACTCCCAGCCCATATTTATGTATCCCGATATCGGGAACCATTTCAGTATCGAACCAAATACAAGCGCCATTATCAGCGCGAATACAAACTGAGGTATCGATATCCCGAACAACGCGAATACCATCGCCGAATTATCCAGCAGGGAGTAAGGCTTAACAGATGATATCACACCGATCAGCACTCCCAGTACCGCGGAAATAAACATCGCGCTGCAGGCAAGCAATGCAGTAGCAGGCAGCTTGTCCACTATGGTCTTTACTACTTCCCTGTTTGTCGAATATGACCTCCCCAGGTCGCCCTGAACAGCCTTACCCAGAAAGTCCACATATTGTATGTAAATTGGTTTATTGAGTCCCAGCTCTTCTCTGACTGCTTCAACAGACTCCACGTCTGCCCTCTGTCCGAGAAGCATCCTGGCAGGATCGCCCGGCACGATGTAAAGCAAAGAAAATGTTACTGTTATAACTCCTAATATGATTAGTATGGACTGAAAGAAGTTTTTAACAATATACTGCCACATCGCTTATTGTTGGTTACTGATTAGTTTACAAATGTCTGTGTAAAATAGGAATTTACAGGCATAAAAAAAAGTCTCGAAATCTGTTAAGACTTCGAGACTTATAATTTTTGAAATGCTTGGATTTCTTAGTCCTCGGATAGTAATGTCTCAAGATCTTCAGGCGTTACTACTCGCTTTGCGTGAAGGAATGTCCTTGAGTAAAAATCAGAGTCAAGACTTGCTACTATTACACCTGTCTTGGAACCTGAGTGTACAAAGTAACCATCTTCGAGATAAATACCAACGTGAGACGTTCTTCCTTTCCTCATTGTGTCAAAGAATAACAGATCGCCAAACTTAAGGTCAGCTCTGTCAACTGTCTCACCGACTGATGATTGCTCGAGTGATGTCCTTGGTAAGAGTACTCCGAGAGATTGATACATTACTGTTTGTACGAATGCTGAACAATCTATTCCGCGCTTGGACGTGCCGCCCCAAAGATATGGAGTATTCAAATACTCGATAACTTTGTACATTAACTCGTCTTTGTCTGCGGTTGATAAAAGGTCCGATTCGATGATAAATCTCTCAAGTGAGCTCGATAAAGACTCAAGGTTTTCTTTATCGATAGAGGACTTTTCCTTTAAAGCTTCGGTAGTGGAAACAAGTTGTTCTGAATTGTTTCTGCTAGCGCTCTTCTCGAGGTCAAATTCCCTCTCCTCTTTAGATATTCCCGAGCCGGTCGAGCATCCTGTTAATGAAATAAATCCGAAAATTAACAAAAGTGCTACTGGCACGGAGTATCTTAATTTCTCCATGTGGTTTTCTCCCAGAAAAATTAGTTGAGTTATAAAAAATTAGTAAAACCCCTTAATAATCCAAAAAAGATAAGTAGAATAATTCTATTTATCAAGCCACAAGTACCGGAAATTTACACGGTGCATTGGATCCAGTACATAACCCCTTACATATGGTTGTACAAGCCTAAAGTCCTGATCATAATAGATATACATCATTGGTGCATCGTCTACGGCTATTTGCTCTGCTTGAGCATAAAGCTTATATCTTTCTGTTTTATCAGTTGTTGCTATTGCTTGCTCGAAAAGCCTGTCAAATTCCGGATTAACATATCTCGTACTATTAATTGGACTGATCTGCGTTGGATCATTGGGCACATTCTTTCCATAATAAAGGTTCAGAAAATTCTCAGGATCAGGATAATCTGCCACCCATCCTAATCTCCACATATTTGCTCTACCGGCATCGATATTATCCAGATGCTGAGCAAAGGGAATGAGCTCAAGCTCCATGTTGATTCCGACATTCTTCAGCATAGCCTGGATTGCCTCTGCAACCTGCAGATTTCTGTCGCCGCCGGAATTGATCTGAAGTTTTATTGGGGGAAGTCCCTGTCCACCCGGAAACCCTGCCTCTGTTAATAATTGCTTTGCCTTCTCGGGATTATATTCATATCCTTTTATCTGGTCTGTGGGATAATCCGGCATCGAGGGAGGCACTATTCCGTGAACTGCAGGTCCGAATGCCTGGCCGTTTACCACGAATTTTACTACCTTCTCTTTATCGACAGCATAGTTTAATGCCTGTCTTAATATTTTATTGTTAAACACCGTTCCGGATGTAAGAAATCCATAATATTGAATGGACAGAGTTGGAGCTTTCTGCAATACGAATTGCGAATATCCCGGTGTAAGATTACCGTCTTCACCCACTACATCCCTGAATGTTTCATTCGGAATCCTGTAGCTTTCATCCAGCACTCCATTGGTAAATTCAAGCTGCTGTGCTGCAAGGTCTTTTATGAATCGGAATTTTGCGCCATCAAGGTATGGAAGCTGGTTCCCGTGCTGATCTTTTTCCCAGTAATTCGGATTTCGTGCCATGTTTAGCTCGAGGTCCGGCTTCCAGTCTACGAATGCGAATGGACCCGTGCCGACCGGATTTTGGAAATAATCCTGCCCGTACATTTCTACCGCTTCCCTGGCAACGATATACCCGTACGCTAATGTCGAATAATAAATGAAAGGACCAAATGGTTTGGTAATTTTTATCTGGAATGTTGAATCATCTTTTACTATGAATCCTGAAACACCTTTCTCGCTCGCCGGACCTCCGTCCTTTCCGCCTGTTAATGATTCATAATATTCAGCTGCGCCTTCTACATAATTCTTAAAGTAATTATAACCCGTCGATTGGGTTCTCGGATCACATATCCTGTCATAGGAATACTTTACATCCTGCGCAGTAAATTCCCTGCCCTTGCCGTCAGGAAAACATTTATTGTCGTGGAACTTCACTCCTTTTCTCAAATGAAAAGTATAAAGCAATCCATCCTCTGATATCTCCCAGCTCGTGGCAAGCTGAGGAACCAACTGCAGGTTTGAGTCCAGATCCACAAGACCGTCATATAATTGATGCGCGACGTGATGGGAAACAACATCTCCTATCCTGACAGGGTCAAGGCTTCTAATGTCTTCCAGCTCATTGATCCTGTAAATTCCGCCTCTTTTGACACCTCCCTCTATGGTTTCATAACTTGCCTCCTCGGTTTCACCGCACGAGACAAAAAAAGAAGACACCAAAAAAGCCGTAACTACCGCCGCAAATAATTTGATCCTGTTTTTCATTTTCACTGATTTTTTATTTCTAAAATTTTCTGCCATTACTTTCTATACAAAAAAATCTCAATAAACATCCTGAATAGCCACGAGTTTTTCCAGAAGGGATTCCTATGGTAAGCTCATGGTAATAATTACAAAAAATGTTCGGCTTTAGCCGCTAACAATTCTTCCAAAATTCCATCACTAATACACTCTGCTCAGTCTCCCCTTTGAACAAAGGGGAGAAGCCACTGTCCGCGAAGTTTACGAGCGGTTACAGTGGCAGAGGGGTTGTAATCCCCTTAAAAATACAAAAACTAACCCTATTCCTCCCCACACAAACTCTACAAACTCTACAAACTAACCCAAATTCGTATTGATCATCTCATTCAGCGCGTCCACCGCATCCAGTATCTTATCCTCAAACTCCTCTTCTTTACACTTATCACCCGCCGCGTAGATTATACTACGGCTCGAATTAACGACAAAATTTCTATTGCTAAGACTTCCAAGCAGCTTCTTAACGTCAGCCTTCTGGGCACCAACTCCGGGAAGTAGTAATGAAACATTTTTATGCTTACTCATCAGTTTTTTGATCTCTGCCGGATGGTTAGCTCCCATCACAAACCCTACATTATCAGGCTTACCCCACTTCATCGCGAGGTCTATTACGTGCTCATAAACATACTTTGTACCCGCTTTCAGCATCTGGATGTCCTTCCCCCCTGGATTGGAGGTTAGCGCTAATACATATACCATCTTATCTTTCCGCTTGAGAAAAGGCTTTATCGAATCGCTCCCCAGGTACGGACT
>JAEYVS010000232.1 GCA_023429265.1 Bacteroidota bacterium
AAATTCTGAAGCCACACTTCACCATTTTTTACTGTTGCATATGCCTCACCAAGATTTGCTTTTCCTTCTCTAAGTGATTTCACCTCCGTTCCCAGTAAAGAAATTCCGGCTTCAAATTTACTCAAAATCTCGTATTCATAATTAGCTTTACGGTTAGTTGAGATTACCTTAATTTTAGCAATATCTTCCATTATTTTACCTAAGTCAAGTATTTAAAAATATTTAAACTACTTAGCAAAATCAATTTACATATTTATGAAGGTTATTAGATTCCCGGTCAACCCATTTGAGATGAATTCATACATATATTATGATGATAATACGGGAGATGGGGTTATATTCGACCCAGCTGTGTATTCTCAGGAAGAAAAAGATACTTTGAGGAAGTTAATAGATGAAAATAATATCAACATTAAGCACATTATAAATACTCACGGACATATCGACCATATACTTGGAAATAAGTTTGCAAAAGAGTTGTTCAACGTGCCTATTTACATGCACAAAGACGATGAATTCCTTTTGGACAATGCACTCAAGCAAGCGGAAATGATGGGAATACCGCTGGAAGAGCAGCCGCCAATAGATGAATACATTACCGAAGATACCATCATAAAAGCCGGTGACACGGAATTCCGTTTTATTCATACACCCGGTCACTCCCCCGGAAGCGTATGCGCTATCGATGATAAGAACAAAGTAGTATTTTGCGGTGATGTTGTATTCAAAAACTCAATTGGTAGAACCGATCTCGCCGGTGGTAGTATGGATACATTGCTAAGTTCGATAAAAAATAAGCTATTCAAAGAATGCGGAGATGAATATGAACTACTACCCGGACATATGGAACCGACAAATGTCGGGGATGAGAAACAATATAATTCTTTTCTGACATAAAAAAACCCGGTATGTAACCGGGTTTTCAGATATAAATATTTAAAACCGGATTATAAAGGTTTAAATGACCTTGCAATTTCATCAATCTTTTTAGCCATATCATCATTATATGTTGAAGCAACGGTTATGAATCTCACCACATAAGCATAATTTTCCATTCCTTCATTTTCTGTTGTGAAATAATAAACCGTTTCGACAAACTCCTCATCAATATACGAACCCTTCTTTCTTTCGTAGCTGCCGTAATCATCGTAATTATAATCACCTGACCGTTTTGGTATATCCAGGTTCATATCCTTTTCGACATTATAGATAAGGTCATCGAGTTCTTTTTTACCATTCACTTTGAATGCAAGAATCATCAATGCATTGTTTCCATCCAGATTATCATAAGAATATGAAACTGCGTCATTTTTAGAAGTTTTTTCTACCTTGGTTTGCGACCAATCAGATGTCAGGAATATTGAAAAATTGAAGTCTTTATCCTCGACGGTTGACTGAGCCATCACGTTCGAGCTTGCCAGTATCACCCCTGCAATTACAAATAACAATAATTTTTTTATCACTTTATCTTATTCTTTTAATTATTTAGGTAATTTTGCTTTAATTTGTTGATATCTTTCGGTAAATAACCCTTTAGTCGGATCGACATTTAAATTCATTTTCTTAAGTTCTGCTTTCACATTATCTATCCTGTCCTGTGGAAGAGGATGAGTAGATAAAAGGCGTTCAAGGTCCCCGGGAGTTGTTCCTGCTTTTTTCTGCTCAGCCCTGATTTTATCAAAGAAGAATGTTATTGAACCGGGATAGTACTCAGTCGATGCCAGGTACCTAATGGAATAATCATCTGCTTCTTCTTCATCCGATCGGCTATTCGCCAGGAATCCAAGGCCTACAAAAAGATTAGCAAAAATTTCACCGAGCAAACTGGGATTACTTCCAAGAACTAGACTTGCTATGATATTAACACCGTATGCTGCTGTTAACCTTTGTGTAACGTGGCGCTGCTCTGCGTGGGCAATTTCGTGTCCAATTACACCCGCCAGCGAAGCTTCGTTATCGAGGAAATCTATAAGCCCGGTATAAATATAAATGAATCCACCGGGAGTACAAAATGCGTTAACAACTGTATCATCTACAATCTGGAAAGTGTACGGGAATACATTTTCGTATTTGATGTAGTTTGACTTCTGTAGAATATTCTTACCAATGCCGTTTACGTAGTCTTTAATATCTTGATGCCCCTGGAGCATTGGGAATTGCTGAGGGCTGGATTTTATCTGCTGATCAAGATCACGTCCAATTGCCACATCATCCTCTTCGCTAAATATATTCGCGCTGCAACTGTATAATACAGAAACAGATAAAAGGAATGATAAAGAAACCAGAAATGAGTATAAAGCAGAATTAATTCTCAATTTTTTAGCTATTTTTCTCATAATTTGCTCATATTCATCTAAAAACCTATTAAAATTATGTAAAAATTACCTTTTATACAATTTACTAAGAGGTAATGTTCCATATTAACAACAGTATTATTTGCCTAAAAATTTCGGCTTTCTCTTTTCTATGAAGGAATTTATGCCTTCCTTAAAATCTTCTGTATCACCTGCTATGTCCTGATATTTGCTTTCAAGCTCAAGCATTTCATTCAGCCCAGAGTCAAAAGACTTCATAAGCATATCCTTGATCATTCCAATGGCTTTAGTCGGCATCGAAGCATATTTTACAGAGACCTTTTCGAGGAACACATTCAGAGTTTTACCATTGGAAACAACTTTATTTACTAAACCAATTCTATAGGCTTCAACAGCACTCATTTTATCGGCAGTAGCGCACATTTCAAATGCACGGGCATATCCAATCAACCTTGGTAAAGTAAAGCTGGATCCGCTATCCGGAACCAATCCAACATTAATGAATACTTCGATTAATGAAGCACTTTCCACGGCAACTCTATAGTCACAAGCTAAAGCTACCGACAAGCCTGCTCCCGCAGCTACTCCGTTTATTCCGCATATTACGGGTTTTGGGAGGGATGTAATCTGTCGTATTAATGGATTATATTTTTTGTCGAGAGCTTCTTTAAAGGTAGATTTCTTTTCGTTAAAATCCTTAAGATCTTGTCCTGAGCAGAATGCTTTACCGGAGCCTGTAAGAACTACACAACGTACCTCATCGTCGTCTGCAGCTGCCTTAAAGGCTTCCTGGAGCTCCATCAGCATAGCTTCATTGAATGCATTATATACATCAGGCCTGTTTAATGTAAGCCAAAGTACAGATCCTTTTTTCTCAGAATTGATAAATTCGGGCATTTTTTCTTTTTACCCTAAAATTAACGATTATAAAATAAATTATTAATGATAAACAGTACGTGACGCTTTATTCTCTCTCAGAATGCTTTTCGTAACTTTATGCCGGAAACGGAAGGTTTTCTTCACAAGGTTCTCGAGAAAATATCTCTGCAGAAGTTTACCAAGAATTCCAAAGGGCATTTCATATTCCACCCTGTCGGTCATTTTAGTCCTGTCATTCACCTCCTCAAATTTATGAATATGAGTCCATGATTTGAAAGGACCTTTTATCTGCGTATCTGTAAAACCATATGGAGGATCGAATTCCATTATCCTGATCTGCCACCTGGTTTTAAAAAATAAAAACTGAGTAAAGCTTAGGTAAATATCACTACCCTTTATTAATGGAAGATTGACCCTGTCTATCTTTACTCTGGAATTGGGCGGGGAAATAGCCTTAAGGTTATTAATATCCTTATGAAATTCAAAAGCCTTCTCAATGGAGCAATTAATTATTACACTTTTTTCGAATACAAACATAGATATATTTATTTAAATAAATTATATGACATAATGCATAACAGTAATTCTCCTCAGAAAATTCTCATGTGTGAACCAAAATATTTTACAGTTAATTACACCGGGAATAAATTTATGATAGGAAATCAGAATAAGGTCAATAACCGCCTTGCTCTGGAGCAATGGTCGATGTTAAAGGATGCTTATAAGGGATTGGGATATGAAGTAAATCTCATTAAACCTGGTGAAGATGAAGTTGATATGGTTTTTACAGCTAATCAAAGCTTCCCATTCATAGATAGAAATGGTAACAAAAAAGTCATACTGAGTAAAATGCGAAATAAGGAGAGACGAACGGAAATTCCTTATTTTGAGCAATTCTATGAAGATGCCGGATATGATGTAATCCATCTTCCGGATGATGTAAATTATTTTGAATCGATGGGTGATGCGATTGTCGATTATGAAAGAAAAATTATATTTGGAGGAATCGGAGTAAGAACAGAAGGCTCAGTTTATAAGTACCTTACTGAATTTACAGGATACCACGTAATCACTTTAAATCTAGAGAATCCATCACTGTATCATCTGGATACGTGTTTTTCAATATTAAATGAGAATACCGTGGTGGTGGACAGAAGCGGATTTGATGTGGACAATCTCAGAAAGATCACTCAATACTTTGATAATGTAATCGAAGCAGATCCGGAAGAGAATTTGAAATACTTCGTGTGCAATTGCCACTGTCCTGATGGAAAAAATGTAATTGTACAAAAAGGGTCTAAAATATTTAAAGAGCAAATAAAAACCGCCGGATTCGACATACTCGAAGTAAATACAGGTGAGTTTATCAAATCCGGCGGCAGTGTCTTTTGTATGAAACTTATGTATTACTAGAATGGCAGGTCGTCATCGCTGCTGCTGCTTCCGTCTTCAGTCATAGGTTCTGACTGTTCCGTACCCGTGCTCGACTGCGAAGCTGCTCCCCCACCTTTATTGTCAAGGAAAAGCATGTTATTTGCAACTATTTTAGTAATGTATCTTTTATCCCCACCGTCTTTTTCATAGCTTTCCGTGGTCAACTTTCCTTCAAGATAGATCTTGCTACCCTTTTTAAGGTAATTAGAACAGGTCTCGGCGAGCTTTCTCCAGGCTACTATATTGTGCCATTCGGTTTTATCAACCCAGTTACCGTCATCAGCTTTATATGACTCGGTAGTAGCTAATGAAAAATTACATACAGCCGTACCGTTCGGCGTATAGCGCAATTCAGGATCTTTTCCAAGATGTCCAATTAATTGAACCTTATTTAATCCTTTTGCCATTTTAACTCCTTTGTTTTGTCAGTTTTTATTTAATCAGTAAACTTAATTTATTTTTTTCTAATAATAAATACTTATTGGCATTGTATACCAAAAAATCTGTGAAATTGTCTTCCTGAAGAGATATTCCAGAGGGAAAGCTCTCCGTATATGCTCCTGAAGAAAGATTGTAGAGAGTTATATCTACACCGTCGTATATGTACATTACACCATTATAATTGTAAAATGAATAAATTTTATCAGGTTTAATCTCTTTTTTGTATGTACCGAAATTATCAAACACTTTGATGGAATTACTTGATTTGTCAAGAATGTATATAAAATTATCCCCATCCTTCAAAATCTTAACGGGGTCTGAGAGTCTTACTTTAGGTGAATTAAATCCGCCAAATGAATTATTAGGCTCAAACCCGCGAGGAAAAATTACTACCCGTTTATTTTCTCCATCCACAATGTAGAGTTCGGATGAATTTATTACGGTAGATGCTACCGGAGCTCTGAATTGGAACTCTTCAAGAAACGTAGGCTGGTCTGTTTTTAATTCCGATATGAAAGCCAGATTCAGATCCAATCGTTGCAGCCTATTATTATTGGGGTCAGAAACAATAAGGTCGAGACCTGAGGTGCCATCGATATATGTCGGGGAATCAAACTGCCCGTGTGCCCAACCTTTGCCTCCGGATCTTTTTAAAATGTTGAGATTAGAATCGAGTTTATAAATTTGATTCTGATCTTTATCGAGAACGTATATAAAGCCTTTTACATCAACCGTAACTGAAACTGCATTGGAAAATCCTTCAAGCTGCTTTTCAATTGTGACGGTACTGTCCGATATTCCAAGAAGAAAGCTAAATGCCAGGGCAAGGATCATAGGTTAGAAGTTAAATGTCGACGGAAAATCCCAGAGCTTTGTAATTAGTCATACGATTAAAATACTGTCCTTTATAGTCCTGTCCGTCATAATATGTGAAAAATATATTCAATCCCCGCTTATTAGCAAATCCAAATCTTAATCCTGTCTCAAGATTATTATTAAAATTATACGAACCGTTAATTGAATTTACCTTTATTAGCCTTACTTCGTCGGAAATATAATATGTGAGCCAGGGATTAAATGAATACCTTAACTCTGCGCCAAACTGTCCGGAAAGTGCTCCAAAATCATCGGGAATGGTTTTTAGAAGATATTCAGCACCTAAGAGATACCTGAGTGTGAGATTTTTAGCAATCCAATGATCAAATATAGCTGAAATATTAATAAATTCCCTGCTGTAGACAACAGGAGTAAAAATTGTATCAGTTCTCTCGTATTTATGTCCATCCTGGAAATGAGATGAAATATGGGATACTCTGAGCCGGCTATTGAGAGTTATGCCCTTACTTAAGTGTTTTTTATAATTAAAATTTATCCCAAAGAGATAATCAATGGCATCTACAGGAAATTTAAAATTCGGTTCAGATCTCAGGTATGAGAATGTAAAGAAATCCACCCCAAAAGAATAAACAGAGTTATTATCTTCGAGCCCTATGATGTCCAGAGAAGTACCAATATCTAACTTCAAATAATCATCGGAGGTGTTTTTGGAAATACCAACTCGCGATTCAATAACTGAAGCATTAAGAGGTTTAAACAGATTGTCTGTTTCAAAAAAGAAAAAATTGTTTTTAGATGAATCCTGTGAAAGGGATATTGCGGGAATGGAAAGTATAAGTATTATTAGTAAAACGGGATGCTTCAATTTTTTGATTATCCGTTTATTTTCTTCTGCTTCTGAGGTAATCACTGAAAACCATCTGTCCGAGATTATTCAGGTCAGCGTAATAGGCCTTTCCATTATTTGCTTTGGTAAAATCATCGATGAATCTTCGCAGATAATAATCCTGCGCTATCATAAAAGTAGTAATCTTAATCTTTTCACGTCTGCAGGCGACGGCTTCATCAAGGGTTTTATTAACAATTCTTGGATCCAATCCGAATGAGTTCTTGTAAATCCTTCCGTCATCTGTAAATATGGCAGACGGTTTACCATCTGTGATCATAAAGATCTGCTTATTGTTAGTACCCTTCTTCTTAAGGATATTCCTTGCTAATCTTAAACCTGCCCTGGTATTAGTATGAAAGGGACCTACTGAAACAAATGGAAGGTCTTTCACTGTTACTTCTTTGGCATCATCTCCAAATAATACAATGCTTAGACTGTCCTTCCGGTAACGGGAGAGTATCAACTCAGATAACCCCAGCGCAACTTCCTTTGCAGGGGTGATCCTGTCCTCACCATATAATATCATACTATGAGAAATATCGATCATAAGCACGGTTGCGCAGCTCGAGACATGCTCGGTCTCGTAAACGTCGATATCCTCTTCAGAAAGATGGAAATTACTTATGTCGGATTTAAGAAAGGCGTTTTTAATAGTAGATGTAAGATCGATATTTGTGACCTGGTCACCGAACTCAAATTTTTTAATCTCGCTCATCTTTTCGGTACCTTTTCCGGTCTTGTTGGTTTCGTGAAAACCGGAAGTGTCAAGCTTCATATCCCCAAAGATCCTTCGAAGTGAATCCTTTCGCATTCTTTGGGAGCCTTTTGAGGTTAGGATGTTCATTCCCTCTTTGTCGGCAATATAACCCTGCTTTTTCAATTCATTTACAAAGTCAGAGAAGGATATGTTTTCATCAAAGATTTCATATTCCAGACCCATTTCTTCAAGCCATTCGAGAACTTCATCAACATCCCCATTGGTCTGTATCATTAGATAACTGAAAAGCGAAAACAGCTCCTCAAGTTTCTTATCATCGGTTTTTGACCAGGGTTTCCATTTTGAATATTGAATAAGCATCGTTCATCATATTTATACCATTTTAAACAGATCGAAGAATAGCGCAGGAAAAACACCAAATACCATTGTGCCGATTATCGCAATTACAAGTGAAGCCATTGCAAGCGGAGATACTTTGTATGATTCTTGTATCGAAACATCTTCATTTTCAGTAAACCACATATAGACTATCACTTTTAAATAGTAATACACTGATATTACGCTCAGAAGAATACCGATTATTGCAAGATAAATTAGATTTGCCTGTACTGCAGAATAGAACAAATAATATTTTCCCCAGAATCCGGCAAACGGCGGAATACCGGCAAGAGAGAATAGAAATATCGTCAGGAATGTTGCTAGAACAGGGTTCTTTTTTGCCAGACCTTTATAATCATCAAGGCTTATATTTTTATAATCCCTGCCGTCAGCAGTCTTTGTTTCTATCAAAGAAACAACAATAAAAGCACCAAGCTGCATAAATGTATAAGCTATCAGATAATATGCGATACCTCTCAATGCAAAAACATTCATTGAAGCCAAACCAACCATAATATAGCCTGCGCTTGCAATGGAAGAATATGCAAGGAGCCGTTTAATATTTGTTTGCGCAAGAGCGATAATATTACCAAAAGCCATCGTCAATAATGCAGCGATGACAAATATTTTCTGGAAATCAACAATATTCATGAAAATAATTATCGGAACAATCGTACCTACAGCGGCGATCTTACCGGCTGTTGACATCATACCCGAAACGATAGTCGGAGCACCATCATACACGTCGGGAATCCACATGTGGAATGGAAAAATTCCCATTTTAAAGAAAAAGCCTATAAGGAATAGTCCAAAGCCAACATAAAATATTGGATTATTCAGCGTCATAGCCTGTGATAATATCAAACTCAGCTTTGTAGTACCGGTAATACCATACATTAGTGCCATTCCGTATAATAAAAATCCGGTCATAAAAGCGCCAAGAAGGAAATACTTCATTGCGCTCTCATTGGATTTGACTCTTTTCCTGAGAAAACCTGCCAGAACATAAAAGCAGACTGACATTAACTCGAGTCCAAGGAATATCATAATGATATCATTTGCCTGGACCATAAGCATCATCCCCAGAACCGAGAAAAGGAGGAGCGAATAAAACTCACCAAAATTAATATCTTCTTTAATCAGGTAACTTCTCGAAGCCAAAATAGTAATTAAAATGCTAACGAGAATTATAACAATAAAAGAAGTTGTAATATTACTCACCTTTATGAAATCGTTGTATATGATCATATTCATATCCATTATAAACACACTAAATATAATGGCTGCTATCACAGATACGATACTGAATCCAAAAACAACATCCTTATTTTTGAAATATATATCGAGCAGAAGCGTAGTTATGGAAGCAAAAGCAATAATAAGAAGCGGAATGGAATGTCTTAAGTCTTCTGGTGTGATCATAAAGATTAGTAAACTTTTTTAATTTCTACTTTTTGAGTTTTAATTCTTTTAAGAAGATCATTGCCATAATCAAGATCCAGGTAAAACTCAACCTCTTTCGGTAATGGTCTTGTTCTGTCGATATACTTAACTTTAAGATCGTGATACATTTTAATCTGTATACTTCTTTCACTGACCTTAAAGAATTCAACTGTAATTTTTTTCCGTTTCACGGTATATTCCGGGAATACAGTCCTGAAATTCGTAATGAAGAAGTTTTGCGGATGCATCTCAATGAAACTATTTTCAAGCTTATTGATTGTTATCTGAACCAGAAATCTGAAATTTTCTTTATCCGGTTCAACCACAGGCATCAAATCATACCAGGCTTCGACATCATCCGTAAAAATGTCAAGATTTACATTCAATACCCTCTTTCGGGCATTATATGATTCCTCATCCTCTGAATCTTCACCCGGGGTTGCTGAACAGCTAATGAGAAAAGCCGTAAGAATAAAAATTAATCCTTTCAGCAGAGTTTTCGCTTTTCTTTGTATAATTGTTTTCATAATTATGTAAACAACAAATGCTCCCAATAAATCCGCTAAAGCATCAAAAAAATCAGCGCTCCGGAATGGCACGAAAGATTGATGAATTTCATCAGAAATACCGTAAAGAACAGTGAACAAAAATGCGTATTCTAAAGAATATTTCCTTAATTTAACACTTTTATTTTGATTTTTTAAGGAATAAAAGAATAAAATCATTAAAATCCCATAAGCAATAAAATGAGCCAATTTGTCAAATCCTATGGTGTTTGATTCAGGTAATTCTACTGCAGGAAATGATGACTGAATAAATAATGCCAGACAGAATAAAATTACCGGCAAATGGTACTTTAGAAAAGGATTTAATTTCAGCAAGATAAATAATGTTTTACTTTTGGTATCAATGGTATCAAGTCAGAGGCAATAGTTGAACTGTCCCCTGTTTGTTCATATAAAACGTCTCCGCAAAACCCGTGAATATAAGTACCGGCAATAGCGCTTTCCAAAGGTTTTTTGCTTTGACAAAAAAGACCGGTGATAATCCCAGAAAGAACATCACCTGTCCCAATTGTTGCCAGGTTTTGGTGCCCAGTAGAATTTACATAAAATCCATTACCATCGGTCGTTATTGACGGTGCATTCTTTAGTATCAATATTACTTTATATTCTTTGGCGAAATCTTTCGAAAGATTATAAAAATCGGTTTTTAATTCATCAACAGTTATTCCAAGTAAGGACGCAAACTCTCCAAAATGAGGAGTTAAAATAATTTGTGACGCGGTATTTTTAAGAATATCCAGATGTCCTATAAGTGCATATAAACCGTCTGCATCAATGACATAATTATGTGGGATTTCTTTTAGAATTTTCCTGATAAGATTCATTGTTTCACTATTTCTTCCTATACCCGGTCCAATCAATGCAACATCACTCCATTCGATTTTTTCTTTGATATTGGGGAAACCATTTTCAGAGAACGACCTGTCCCCGGTTTCAGGAAGCGAATACTTCACGACATCCGTGAGCTTCTTTTCCATTATCTCAATCAACGATGAAGGCACACCCAGAATTACAGCCCCGCTGCCTGTTCTCAATGCAGACTGAGAAGCCAGATAAGCCGCTCCGGTATATCCAGGAGCTCCAGCCAGAACAAAGGCTTTTCCGCTCGAATATTTGTAGGATGTTGATGCGCGTCGTGGAATTAAATTTATTATATCAGATTTTTCAACTTCAAACATATTAGCTGAATTGTACTTGTCAAATTCAGAATCAGG
>JAEYVS010000243.1 GCA_023429265.1 Bacteroidota bacterium
AATCTCTTGAGGAGCTGAATAAGGAACTGCAGGAAGAAAAGCAGAAAACCGGCGATAAAGTTCTCGGAGATATGGATCAGATCCAAAAAGAAATGCAGGAAGTAATAAAAGACCTGACAGAACAAAATATTACTAAAGAAACACTCGAGAAACAGAACAGAATTCTTTCGAGGCTGCTCGATGCACAGCTGTCACAGCGCGAAAAAGACTTTGAGCAGAAAAGAGAATCCCGCCCTGGCACGAATTTCACCCGTACATCGCCTCCTGAAGTAGTACTTAGCGGACCAAAATCATTTAATGCCCTCAAGGAAGAATTCCTCAAACTTCAGAAGGAAGGCTATACCGAAGATTACGAGGAGCTTATCACAAAATACCTTCTCGAACTCCAGAAAAACGGTTACGTACCCCAGGAATAACCTTCTTTTTAGAATTTCATTTTCATAAGAATAGAATTACTTTTATTCCTTATGAAAGACCTGTACCTATTTAATACCCTCACGCGGAAAAAAGAGCTATTCACGCCCATCGAGCCCGGCAAAGTCAAGATGTACTGCTGTGGTCCGACCGTATATAATTACCAGCACATCGGAAACCTGCGTACCTTCTTCTTCGAGGATATCCTAAAGCGGGTACTACTTTACAATGGATATGAAGTTTTTCACGTAATGAATATCTCGGATGTGGGACACCTTGTTTCAGACGATGATGAGGGGGAAGACAAGATGGAAAAAGGCGCTGAACGAGAAGGGAAAACTGTTTGGGATATCGCGGAGCATTACACTGAAGTTTTCAAAGAAGACATGAAAAGGCTTAATAATCTCCCACCTAATGTATATTCTAAAGCTACCGATTACATCACCGAGCAGATCGATATGATAAAATGTCTGGAGGAAAAGGGTTTTACATATGTGACAGATGACGGAGTTTATTATGACACATCTAAATTCCCTCATTACCCTGACCTTGCTAAGCTCGACATAGAAGGTTTGCAGGAAGGCAAGCGCGTGAAATTTTCTTCCGAGAAGAGAAACATCACCGACTTCGCGTTATGGAAATTCTCTCCTGAAGATTCCACCCGTCAGATGGAATGGGAATCTCCCTGGGGGAAAGGTTTTCCCGGGTGGCACATAGAGTGCTCTGCAATGAGCAAGAAATTCCTTGGACCGCACTTCGACATTCACTGCGGAGGTGTGGATCATATCCCGATACACCATACTAATGAGATTGCGCAGTCGGAAGCCTGCAATGGAGAGAAATATGTTAACTTCTGGCTTCACGGTGAATTCCTCATTGAGGATAGCGGCAAAATGTCAAAGTCAAAGGGAGAGTTCCTGACGTTACAGACGTTAATTGACAAAGGGTATTCACCAATGCATTACAGGTACTATTTGCTTAATACTCATTACCGTAAAAGGCTGAACTTTTCCTTCGAAGGACTCGACACTGCAAGAAACGGTTATGAAAGTATTGCAAACAAAATAAAACAATTAATGAAGGAATCCGGTGATGCATTCCTCCCGGAACCTTCAGCTTCCCATAAGGAAAAGTTTTTAGCTGTTTTAAACGATGACCTGAATACAACCGAAGGTCTTGCTGTATTATGGGAAGTATTAAAAGATAATTCGATGTCATCATCCGAAAAACTCAGCACAGTCTATGACTTTGATAAGATCTTTGGACTTGAGCTCGAGAGCATTTCCGTTGATGATAATGTTGATATTCCCTCAGAAATAATCGAACTCGCTGAAAAAAGAATGGAAGCTAAAAAGAATAAAGATTTTGCTTTAGCAGACCAATTGAGGAATGCGATTAAAGAAAAGGGGTTTGAGGTAATGGATACAAAAGACGGTTACGAAATCAAAAAGCTCTAAATAAACCTTATATATTTGAAAATTTAGTATTTAATTTATTTTAAAATCCCCTAAGGTGATTGAAGAATCGGCATTATAAAAATTGCCGTAAAAAATTTCCACGGCTTCAAGCGTCTTCGTCCCGATAGGGGCGAAGCAGAGAAAAACTGTTTGAGCCAAGATAAATTTAAATTATACTATACTTTTAAAGGCGAGTTTTTTTCTCTGAGCGCAGAACAGGGGAAATTCCTGTCCCGCTTTAGCGGTGATAGGCAATTTTTATTAAGCCGGGCCCTTTTGCTTCTTTTGGGCAAGCAAAAGAAGCCGTCGGAGACAATACAGATTAATCTATTTTAAGTATAAATTCTTTTTTAAACATAGATATAATTATTCCTAATTTCCTTCTTTCTTCTCTTTCTCAGCTTCCAACATTCCAGCCGGTAAAGTACCTTCTATAACCTTATAAAGATTTTCTAAGCCTGCTTCGTATTTCGCTTCAGGATAAGATGGTACTGAGATCGTCTTTGGCATTTGATCCAGATCGGCTCCCTGGCTTAATGTAACAGTAAGAGATTGATTTGAACCTCCGATGGGGTGGTCGCTTTCCTGTGAGATATTATCTGTCAAAACCTTGCTTCCGGTTACAGCGCTATTGAGGGAACTTAGCTGTGAATCCGTTATCGTATAGCTCTGCTGGCTATATCCCGTATCAGCGTATGACGGGTAAAATATGAATTGTGCCGACTTATCCTTATTTATGATAATCCTGTAATGATAATAATACTCCGGGGATACCGTGCCTGTCCGGTAATGGTAATCAAGGGTTGCCCAGGATTCTTCGTTTGAATGAGTTCCGTTTGTGTTGGTGTTTCCGTTTTTGTCAGATGAACTTTTATTATTGCTTGAACAGCCAAATGAGAAAATTACAGCAGTAGTAAGCAATATCAGTAGGATTGTTTTCATTATATTTAATTGTTTATTCAAAACTATCCTTATTTTTCCATATTTTCAAGTGAAGCGGAGTTAACCTATTGATATTTACCTTTTTATGGGGAGGTAATAGTGATTAACTTTTACTAAATTGAATTAAAACAATATTAATGGTAATTTAGTAAATCATTTCAAAAAAACGTTAAAATGAAAGCAATTTTTCACGGACATTCATTTCTGGAGCTGAAAATTGATGCTGATGGCAGGGAATATACAGTTCTTATCGATCCATTCATTGAAGGTAATTCACATAACGATTTAAATCCTAAGGATATTAAATGTGATTATATTATCCTGACCCACGCTCACGCTGATCATTTTGGTTCTACAGAGGAAATAGCTAAAAACAACGAAGCAACTGTTATTGCAAACCCCGAAATTTCCGATTATCTTAATTCAAAGGGGATTAAGGTTCATGGGATGAATATTGGAGGGTCACATACGTTTCCATTTGGAAATGTGAAATTTACCATTGCTCATCACAGTTCATCATTCGATTTTGATGGTGGAGGCTACGCAGGTGATCCTGCCGGTTTAATTATCTCATCGGGCGGAAAGGTTTTATATGATGCAGGCGATACGGGAATATTTTACGATATGAAGCTCATTGGTGAAATGCATAATATCGATGTGGCATTTCTTCCCATAGGTGATAATTACACAATGGGGATAGATGATGCAGTAAAAGCCGCAGAATTCATTAATGCCGGTACGGTAGTCCCGATCCATTACAATACATTCGATGTGATAAAGACTGAGCCTGATGAATTCAAGAAGAAAATCGAAGCAATCGGTAAAAAATGTACCGTTGTAACTCCCGGGGAAGCAATAGAAATCTAATTATAATTTTTTTGGCAAAAGTAATAGCAATAGCAAATCAAAAAGGCGGTGTGGGTAAAACTACAACTGCCGTAAATATTTCATCTTCCATTGCTTTAGCCGGCAAAAAAGTCCTGCTGATCGATTCAGATCCTCAGGCAAATGCTACTTCCGGCATTGGCATAGAGCCTAAAGATGACGGGAAGTCCACTTATGAAGTGATTATTTCCGACAATAAAGTCTCGGAATGCATTAAGCAGACCCTGCTGGAAAATCTTAAGCTCATATCATCGAACATAAACCTGGTAGCGGCTGAACTTGAGCTCGTAGATCAGGATACCAGGGAGTTCAGGTTAAAAAATAAGTTAAAGGAATTTCTTGATTCAGACGAAGGTAAAGAATATGATTTTATTCTTATTGATTGTCCTCCTTCACTTGGACTAATCACCTTGAATGCGCTGACTGCGGCAGATTCAGTGATGATTCCCGTTCAATGCGAATATTACGCGCTCGAAGGTTTAACACAGTTATTAAACACCATAAAATTTGTTAAGAATACTTTTAACCCCGACCTGAATATAGAGGGATACATTCTCACAATGTTTGATTCAAGATTAAAACTTGCACAGCAGGTAGAAGGAGAGCTCAGGAAATATTTTGGGGATAAAGTTTTTGTTACAAAAATTTTCAGAAATGTTAAGCTTGGTGAAGCCCCCAGCTTCGGAAAACCAATTATAGTATATGACCCCCAATCCACCGGTTCACGAAATCACGTAGAGCTCGCGATGGAGCTGCTGCAGAGGAATGGTATTAACGATTTTAATGAAACATTTAAAAGTATTTTAGAATATGGCAGATAAAAATGAACGTTTAGGCAAAGGATTATCAGCATTATTTGGTGAAAAAGGTGTAGATATGCAGTCCGCAGGAAATGAAAACATTCCTTCAAATGAGATAGATATCTCAATGATCACCATCAACCCGTTTCAGCCCCGGGAAAAATTCGATGAAGTCAAGCTAAAGGAGCTTTCCGCGTCGATAAAGGAAAAAGGCGTCTTGCAGCCCATAACCGTAAGACCCGGGAAAACACCTGGTTCATTCGTACTCATATCAGGTGAAAGAAGATTACGGGCATCCAAACTCGCAGCGTTGAAAACAATCCCTGCGTACATCTATGATAAGCCTGCCGTGAATGAGAAATCCGAAATGCTGGAAATGGCATTAATCGAAAATATCCAGAGGGAGGATCTCAATCCGATCGAGCTTTCAAATTCATTTATGAGACTGGTCGAAGAAATAGGATTGACGCAGGAGGAGATCGCAAAAAAGGTTTCTAAAGACAGAAGCACAGTTGCTAATTATCTTAGGCTGCAAAAATTGCCGCCTCAAATAAAAGACTCTCTTCAGAAGAATGAGATTTCAGAAGCGCATGCCCGTACCATATTACGACTGGAAGATGAAAAAGACCAGCTCGATCTCTGGCGAAGGATTATTTCTGATAAGCTTTCCGTTAGAAAAGTTGAAGAAATAACCCGCTCTGCAAAGCCAAAGAAGAAAAAGAAAAATGATTCCGTAATGCAGCAATGGAATCCTCACACTGAAAAGCTGGAGGATAAGTTAAGAAGATTTTTTGGCACCCGCGTAAAGATCATTGGAAAAACAAAAGAATCAGGCCAGATCCTAATAGACTACTATTCATCTGACGACCTGGACAGAATTTTAGATAAATGCGAATAAAATAATTATGGGATTAAGAAAATTAAAAAAAGAAAGAACACCGATCTACTCACACCTCGCGCCTGACCCGATTGGTCCGTATTCACAGGCTGTTGCTTATGGCGATATGATTTTTACTTCCGGGCAGATAGCTCTCGATATGGACGGCAAAAGAGTCGGGGGTGATGACATAAAGATCCAGACCAGGATTGCCCTCGAAAATCTCCTGCACATCCTCGAAGATAATAACTCCTCAATGGATCACGTGGTAAAAACAACAGTGTACCTCACTAATATGGATGACTTCGCGGAAATGAATGAAGTATACAATTCTTTTTTTGGGGGCTCTAAGCCCGCCCGAAGCACCGTACAGGTTTCACGTCTGCCAAAGGACGTAAAGGTTGAGATCGATGCGATTGCGTATATGGTGAAAAAGAAACGGTACTAAAACAAAAAGCCCCGTCTGAAATATTCAAACGGGGCATATAACTCTTATATAGACTGTTTACAAACTATTGATA
>JAEYVS010000020.1 GCA_023429265.1 Bacteroidota bacterium
CAGGCAGTTAAATGCAGGAACATTCACAGCAGAATTCAACGGTGCCGGCTTATCCAGCGGAACCTATTTCTACAGACTCCAGGTTGGAGATTTCGTAGAAGTCAAAAAGATGGTACTGCTTAAGTAATATCAGAACATATTGTAATTCGTTTTTCAAACCCTTCCGGTATATGCCGGAAGGGTTTCTTTTTGGCTAAAAATTTATTCCAATGTTTGCTAAATTGACATTTTAAAACCTATTTCGAATTAATTATGTCCAAGCTAACCATAGAAGACCTGATAAAAAATGACCTGATAAATGACAAAAGAGTTCTGATAAGAGTAGATTTCAATGTTCCGCTGGATGATAATGGCAATATAACCGATGATAATAGAATATCAGAATCACTCAGAACCATTAAAGCTGTAATTGAAAACGGTGGTAAATGCATATTAATGAGCCACCTGGGGAGACCCAAAGGAAAGGTCAATCTTAAATACAGTTTAAAAGTCACTGCAGAGAAGTTGTCGGAATTACTGGATAAGGAAGTGCTGTTTACGGATGACTGTATTGGCGATGGTAATGATCTCATTATAGATGGAATGGAAAAGGGAAGTATATTACTTCTTGAAAATCTCAGGTTTTATGAAGAAGAGGAGAAGAATGACCCCGATTTCGCTCGGAAATTAGCTGGGTACGGGGATATATTCATTAATGATGCTTTTGGTACTGCGCACAGAGCCCACGCCTCAACAGAAGGTGTGACGCATTTCATAGACCAATCCGCAGCAGGATATCTGATGGAAAAGGAGATAAAATATTTGTCAGATGCCGTGGATGATCCTAAAAGACCATTATGCGCCATCCTTGGCGGTTCAAAAATATCCGGAAAAATTGATGTCATCCAGGCGCTTCTGAAAAAGGCTGATCATATCCTTGTGGGTGGTGGAATGATGTTTACATTTTACAAAGCATTAGGTTTTAACATTGGGAAATCCATTCTCGAAGAAGATAAAGTTGATCTGGCATTGAAGTTAATGGAAGAGGCAAAATCCTTAGACAAAGAAATTCTATTACCCCTAGACGTGGTATTCGCGGATAAGTTTGAAAATGATGCTGAACATAAAACTGTAAGATTTGACGGTCTTAGTAGTGAATATAACGATTGGATTGGAATGGATATTGGAGCTGAAACCATTAAATTATTTAAAGAGAAGATAATGAGTTCAAATACAATAATATGGAATGGTCCAATGGGTGTATTTGAAATGAGCAATTTTGCTAAAGGTACGTTTGAAATCGCAAAAGCCCTCACTGAAGCGACTCAAAAGGGTGCAATTACTATAGTTGGGGGAGGAGACTCTGCCAGCGCGATAGCTCAAGCCGGGGTTGAGGATAAAGTTACTCACGTTTCAACCGGTGGAGGAGCTTCTCTGGAATATCTCGAGGGAAAAAAACTTCCGGGCATTGAAGCTTTAAGCGATGTTTAAGCGTCTACTATCGCAGCCATAAATTCACCTTCACAGGCAACTTCACCTCCTACATAGTCTTTATAAGCTTTTCCGGCAATTTTACATATGCCGCGCTTATAGTTTAAAAGGAACATCTCAAACACAAGCTGATCCCCGGGAACAACAGGTTTTCGGAATTTTACTTTTTCAATGGAAGCAAAATATACCATTTTTTTATCCAGGTCATCTACCGTATTCATTAAAAGTATGAATCCGCATTGTGCCATTGCCTCAACTATCAATACTCCAGGCATTACTCTTTTCTTTGGAAAATGTCCCTGAAAGAATTGCTCATTATATGTCACGTTTTTAATTCCAACAATCCTTTTATCCATTTCCATCTCGACTACTTTATCGACGAGCAGGAATGGATAGCGGTGAGGCATTATCTCAAGTATTTTTTCTATATCCAGTACAGCTTCACCGGACTTAGTGAGTTGGAATTTCTTCTGTATCTTCTTTTGAAGGTATAATTTACGCAGCATCTTGGTAAATTCAACGTTCGATTTATGTCCGGGTCTAGCCGCGAGTATCTGTCCTTTTATCGGAGCGCCTATTAGCGCGAGATCGCCAATTAAATCGAGAAGTTTATGACGGGCAGGTTCATTTTTAAACCGAAGGTCTTTATTGTTCAAAATTCCGTTTGACCCGAGTATGACGCTGTCCTCGATTTCAAGACGCTTTTTAAGGTCGTCAAATTCATTCTCAGAAACATTCTGGTCAACTATCACTATGGAGTTATTAATATCACCCCCTTTGATAAGTCCCTGTTTTTTCAAATATTCAATCTCTTTCAGAAAGCAAAATGTTCGCGCCGGCGCAAAATCATTTTTAAATTCCTTCTGTAAATTGAATAAACCCGAATGCTGTACTCCCAGGGCAGGATTGTTATAATCTATCATCACAGAAATTCTGAAATCATCCTTAAGTGGAAGTGCTACGATATCGACGTGACCCTCATCATCGTGATAATGCACGGTGTCTTCAATTACAAGATAATCCCTTTTTGCATTTTGCTCAACAAAACCGGCTCTCGATAATGTTTCCACATAATCTTTTGCGCTTCCATCCATCACGGGAGGTTCGTTAGAATCGAGCTCCACGATTATGTTATCAAGTTCACACCCCATTATGGCAGCAAGTACATGCTCTACTGTATGTACTTCTACGCCGTCTTTGGCAATAGTTGTACCTCTTGAAATATCTATGACGTGTTCTATGTCCGCAGGAATCTCAGGGGAGTTTTCTTTATCCGTTCTGATAAATCTTATCCCGTAATTCTCAGGAGCGGGTTTAAATGTCATTGTGGATTTATTCCCGGTGTGTAAGCCCATACCCGATAGGGTAGCAGGTTCCTTTATGGTTCGCTGTTTCTCTAACATCTAAGTTGTAATATATTTATTTCGATAAAGAGATCTTTTCTTCGAGTTTTTTTAACCGGTCTTCGAGCTTTCCCAGGTTACTAATGTGTACCTCGGCTCGAAGATTTTCAGTGTTTGGTTTTGCTCTGTATCCCGTGTATAATCCCGGCTTTTCGATTGATTTTGAAACTCCAACGGAAGCGCCTATCATCACATCGTCACAGATGGAAATATGTCCCACAATGCCGGACTGTCCGCCTATCATGCAGCGTTTTCCTATTTTAGTTGAGCCGGCTATCCCAACCTGTGCAGCGATTACAGTATCTTCACCAATGGTCACATTATGCGCAATTTGTACCTGGTTGTCAATTTTTACACCGCGTCCAATCTTTGTTTCACCAATAGTAGCTCGGTCAATGGAGCAGTTACTGCCTATCTCTACATTGTCCTCGACCTTTACGATTCCATTCTGTGGAATTTTAAGATATGAGCCGTCTTCCTGTCTTGCCTGTCCAAATCCATCGCTTCCTATCACCGTTCCGGAATGTATGACTACTCCGTCTCCTATTTCACAGTATTTATAGATGGAGACATTGGAATAGATAATGCAGTTACTTCCTATCTTCACCCCTTTGCCAAGCGTACAATTAGGATAGATTTTAGTTTCATCCCCGATTACGCAGTTATCCGCTATAGAAGCAAATTCACCAATGTATGTGTCACCGCCTAGTTCCACATCATTACCCATGAAACAATCATCGGATATGCCGCTATATTCATCAGTACCCCTTGTGTCGAATTTATCAAGCATTATCAGGAAAGATCTGTATGGATCCTGCACGCGAATTAGCGTAATGTCATTTCTATTGGTCGAAGGATTAAATTCCCTCGATACTATTACAGCGCCTGCATTAGTTGTGTCAAAGAATTTTTCGTAGAGGGGATTTGAAATGAATGTAATTTCGT
>JAEYVS010000112.1 GCA_023429265.1 Bacteroidota bacterium
TTTAGGCTACCATCTGGGACAGATAAACTATCATAGAAGGATGTTTTAAATATTAACCCAAAAACTCCCCCAGCACCCTGTGGAAATGATGAACTCCCTGCTCACGTTTTGGTGAGTACCTGCCCGATTTATAAAATCTGGAATTTATTCCCTTCTGCACCATCTCTACAATGTCCTCATCTTCGCGTTCGACTCTATCCAGCCCTGCTCCCGCGCCTTTGTCCAGGGCATTAGGATCAGAGACGTATGTCAGGAAGGAAACCTTTGTTAAATTCATTGCAAGCGGTCTCACTACATTAACCGACAATCCCCACGGATAAAAATTAAACATCATATTCGGGAAAACCCAATAGTAATATGCCGAAACATCTTTACCAAAGTCCGGGGAGTCCTTAGGCAAATCGAATGTATCCTCACCCTTATCGGAAATTCCTATTTGCAGGTTGCAGTATTCATATATCTCGCTTTCATATTTCCCGTAGTCCAGGGTCGCGTTTAATCCTGAATGTACGAACGGGATGTGAAATCCCTCCAGGTAGTTATCGCAATACAAAGCCCAGTTAGCCTTCACAAGATAGTCTCTGGATCTGGATGGCTCGAATTTCAATCTGTCAAATGGAAACCAATTCAGTCTTTCAGAGATCGGTTTCAGGTATGTCTCCAGTGAATGATTTGGATTGAGTGAAACGAATATGAAATTCTTCCACTGCTCAAAATCTACTTTTGTCAGGTTATCTGCGTCGGTAGGGAAGTTCTCGCACTCCTGGAATTCCGGCATCGACTTGAATTTTCCGTCCAGTTCGAATCTCCTACCGTGATATCTGCATTTCAATACATTGAGATTGCAGGGATCCTCCACCACAATATTTCCCCTGTGAGTACATACATTTGAAAGGCAGTGCAGATTATCTTCATTATCCCTTGTAAGTATCAAGGGTTCATTTAAATATTCGTCAAGCAGGTTAAAGGGATATACCTGTCCGGGTACTTTTACAATATCCTCATCTCCTATAAAATGCCACGACCTCGAAAAGATCCTCTCTTTGCATTCCTCGAAGGTCTCCTTATCCCTGTAAAATGAAGAGGGGAGCGTGCTTGCCTTTCGGATGTCCGGGTCTATATGGAATTGTATACTCATTATTTTAAATCTTATGATAAAATATTTTCATTCCTGAATAAACCAAAATAAAAACAAATATAACAACCGAAATAGGAAACACTATTATATAAATAAAAGGATACATAAAATTAATAGAAGTTATGAGCAGAGATATTATTATATAGAAAAAAATTGATTTATAAGAAATATTACCAACAATCTTTTTTTGAATTAAATATTTATTAATAAATAATAACGAACATATCCAACATAAGATATAGAATATAGTTATATATAATAACGTCAGCTTTTATAAATAATTGGAATACTACAGATGTATACATCAAAACTTGAACAGTCAAAAAAAGCCACCAGTATAATTTAATACCACCCATACCTTTAGCTTCGGCTGAATCTTTTATCAAGCTCATCCGTCGTAATTCTGATCATCGTAGGTCTTCCGTGCGGGCATACATACGGCATCTTAGCAGCGAATAAATTATCCACTAATCCCAGCATCTCCTTTTGTGTTAGTCCGTCATTTGCCTTTATCGCGCTTCTGCAGGCGAATGATTTCGCCAGGTTATCGCGTTTTTCTAAATTCAGCTTTAACTCATATTCTTTGTACTGGTCTATGATCTGCTGGAATATCTTTTCTTCATCACCTACTTTCACATCCGATGGCAGCCCGTACAATTCAATGGTATCTTCCGGGAGTATCTTAAAGTTAAATCCAAGGTTGCTCATCTCTTTCTTCAGTCCTTCTGCTATCTTAAAATCTATCTTCGTCAGCTTGATATTTATAGGTATTAGCAGCTGCTGTGAAAATGATGACTGAGACTCCAGCCATAATAGCGCCCGCTCATACAATATCCTTTCGTGTGCCGCATGCTGATCTATTATCAATACTCCTGTCTCCGTCTGGCACATTATGTACTTCTTCTGGAATTGCCATATGTTAAATCTCTCTGTCTCGGATTTCGGAGAGTGCTCGAATACATTAGCCTGGCTCTCATTGGACTGATTCTTAGACTGAAATATATCCTCTTCCTTCTCTTCCGCCTGTGAACCCGCCTCGAATATCGAATGTATCATTGCCCCTTTTTTCTCCGGAAGATCACTTTGCGTAAAGCCTGATTTCGCGGGAGAAAAACTTTCCATTTGTGTAATATTTCCTTCACCGGATTTCTTATGAAAGAATGTTTCATTGTCATTCCCTGCGGTGTCGAATCCCATCTCGAACGTCAGGTCTGCTTTTTTCAGCGCGTCACGCATTGCATTCACAATGAATCCAAAAACAGCTCCCTCTTCCTCGAATTTCACTTCCAGCTTCGACGGGTGTACGTTTACGTCGACCTTTTTTGGATCTATCTGGATAAACAAAAAGAACGATGGATAATTGCCCTTCTCTATAAGATGATCATAGCCTGTATAAACTGCATAGTTTAAATTCTTATTGGAGAAAAACCTATTGTTCAGATAAAAGAACTGGTCCTGCTTGGACTTCTTTGTGAAATTCGGTTTGGAAACATATCCTTTTATACTAATGAGCTGATTGCCGTACTCCACTGGTACGAGCGCTTCGGTGAATTCGTGCGTGAAAATATCCGAAAGCCTGTCTATCAGTTCGCTTTTCGACAGGTCAAATATCCTCTCGTCATTATTCCAGAATGAAAATGATATCTCCGGATGTGATATAGCCAGCTTTACGAAAGTCTCGTATATGTGCTTAAATTCTGTCTGGTTCGACTTCAGAAAATTCCTTCGGCCCGGTGTATTGTAAAATAAATTCTTCACCGAAAGGGAAGTCCCATTGGAGGTTGTAGTCTTTGTGACCTCAACCACTTCATTCCCTTCTACCCGTATCAATGTTCCAATATCGTCAATACCTGTTTTGGTTTTCATTTCGACCTGCGATATCGAACAGATCGAAGCAAGCGCTTCTCCCCGGAATCCAAGTGTATTGATGGCCTCGAGGTCTTCATACGAAGTTATCTTACTTGTGGAATGTCTCTGAAAGCTCATCACAGCATCTTCCTCTGTCATACCTGAGCCGTTATCTACTATCTGGATCAGTGCTTTACCCGCGTCTTTTATGATAAGGCTTATGTCGGTAGCTCCGGCATCGATGGAATTTTCCATTAGTTCTTTTACCACAGACTCCGGTCTATTCACAACCTCACCGGCAGCGATCTTATTTGATAAAGCCTGGGGCAATATTTTTATCGATCCACTCAAATTAACCGTTCAATTTAATCGTTTAATTGCTTTTCTTCGAATAACGCGCTTACGAATTTTTCTTTATCGAATATCTGTAGGTCGTCTATCTGTTCTCCAACCCCGATGAATCTCACCGGTATTTTCATTTCCTTGCTTATCTTCATAACAATCCCGCCCTTAGCAGTTCCGTCTAACTTAGTTAAAATTATTCCCGTCAGACCGTTCAACGCCTTTGAAAACTCTTTTGCCTGGTTAAGCCCGTTCTGTCCGGTCGTTGCATCTATCACAATGAATATCTCGTGCGGAGCATCGGGAACTACCTTCTGCATCACTCTCTTTACCTTATTCAGTTCATCCATCAAGTGCGACTTATTATGAAGCCTTCCTGCGGTATCCACCAGCACCACGTCGGTATTATTTGCTGCAGCCTGCTTCACTGTGTCAAACGCGACAGAGGCAGGGTCTTTTGCATCCGGTTTCTGTAATATTTCCACGCCCGCCCGCTTTGCCCAGGTTTCTAACTGCTCATTGGCGGCCGCTCTGAATGTATCGGCTGAACCGATGAGAACACTTTTCCCGGCATTCTTGAAATTATGCGCAAGTTTTCCCACTGATGTTGTTTTTCCGACTCCATTCACACCTACTATCATTACGACAAATGGCTTCTTATCAGTATTAAATGAAAATGTATCGAATTCCGATAAATTATCACTCAATACATTTTTTATTTCATCCTTAATGAGATTATTCAGCTCTTCACTGTCTTCATATTTGTCGGTCTTCGCTCTTGTACGAATATTTTCTATCAAAACTTCAGCGGTATCATATCCCATATCCGAAGATAAGAATATCTCTTCCAGCTCCTCGATGAACTCATCATCTATCTTCGATTTAGCATTGACGAGCCTGTTGACCTTGCCAAAAAGGTCTTCCTTGGTTTTGGTCAGCCCCTGCTTTAACTTATCAAAAAATGACATATTAAATTTTCTTTTTAAATAAAAAAAAGCCTGCTGAATAAGCAGGCACACCAACCCGCCCGGATCGGCAATTTAAGATAAAAACTTGTTTAAAACATTTCGAGCACGTTCCTGGCAATGATCATCTTCTGTACTTCGGATGTACCCTCGCCAATGGTCATAAGCTTTACATCTCTGTATAATTTTTCGACAGGAAATTCTTTCATGAATCCGTATCCGCCGTGTATCTGGATGGCTTCATTCGTTGCTTTGGTTGCTATTTCCGACGCGAAGTATTTCGCCATCGCTGCTGATAAATTTATTGGCCTGCCGTCATCTTTATCGGTAGCCGCCCTGTAAACAAGGAGCTTCGCGGCATCGATGTCCGTTGCCATGTCAGATAGCTTGAATTGTATTCCCTGGAATTCAGATAATGCTTTTCCGAACTGCTTTCTTTCCTTCGCGTACTTCAGCGCTGCCTCGAATGCTCCTTCGGCAATTCCCAATGAAAGAGCCGCAATTGCGATCCTTCCGCCGTCCAGAATTTTCATCGCCTGCTTAAATCCATCGCCTTCTTCACCGACAAGATTTTCTGCAGGGATCTTCACATTTTCGAATATGAGCTCGGCTGTGTCCGATGCTCTCATCCCCAGCTTATTTTCTTTCTTTCCGACTTTAAAACCGTCCCATCCTTTTTCCAGTATGAAAGTGGATATTCCTTTGCTTCCTTTTGATTTATCGGTGACTGCCATCACTACTGCTATCTCTCCGACTGCTCCCTGCGTGATAAATATCTTGCTGCCGTTCAGTATGTAATGGTCGCCATTTTTTTCTGCTGTGGAAGCCATACCTGCCGCGTCACTGCCGGAAACATTTTCGGTCAAACCCCACGCTCCAAGCTTCGTGCCTGAAGTAAGGTCCGGCATGTATTTTTTCTTCAGCTCTTCACTCGCGAATGAATATATGTGGTTAGTGCATAATCCGTTGTGAGATGCAATAGTCAAACCTAATGAAGGATCTATCTTTGAAATTTCTTCGATAATAATAGCATACTCCATTGCGGTCATCCCCGCCCCGCCGTATTCTTCCGGGAAGATAATGCCTAAAAACCCGATCTCTCCAAGTTTCTTCGCAATATCCATTGGAAATTCCTGCGCTTCGTCGTATTTCATTACAGTAGGGGCTATCTCGTTCTGAGCAAATTCCCTCGCCAGCTTTTGTACCTCTAACTGCTGTTCGGTAAGTTTAAAATCCATTTGTAGTTATAGTAATTTGTGGTTAATCCTGAATATAATCAGATTTTTTGATTTCATAAATGGTATAAATCGTGCAGGAAGTTAAAATTATAAAGTCCACATTGCAAGGGGACAGAGCTTAAAATCTAAGAATCATTAATAATTACAAATTAACTAAAGGTATCTGCTTCCCGGCGTTGTGATCGGAATTTCATTTAGCCAGTCCGGGACTTCATCCGGCTTGAATTTCACTACATCCACAGTTGCCAGTGCTTTTGTCGGATATCCGAAATCAACTTTGCCATTGCTCCTGTCTATTATAAGTCCAATGCCGACTATGTTTCCTTTTAGTTTCTCTACCATCTCTACAACTTCTTTCACGCTGCCGCCGGTTGTTACGATGTCTTCGACGATGAGTATATTTTCGCCTTCATTTATCTCAAAGCCTCTCCGCACGCTCATCACGCCATTCTCGCGTTCAGAGTATATGTTAGGTACATTAAGCTGTCTGCCGACCTCCGTGCCCAATACGATAGCGCCTGTTGCCGGAGCCACTACCTTATCGATCTTTTTATCTTTAAATGCTTCAATTATTGCAGTGGAAAACGCTGTATTGTATTCGGGGAACTGGAATACTTTTGATTTCTGGAAATAATGCGGGCTGTGATCCCCGGACGTAAGGACAAAATGGCCTTCCAGAAATGATCCGGTCTTTTTAAATATCTCGATTACTTCTTCGCCTGTCATATTAGGATAGTTTAATTTTTTTCACTTCTTTGATCTTTTTACCAAGAAACCTCTCGCTCACATCTTTAAAATTAGCAGGGAAGTCTGTTACAAAGAACTTGTGATAGCCCTCTTTTTTCTGCTTATTGAGTAAATTCTCGCTTTCCAACCTTTTTTTGGCAATTTTAGCGGTTTCCTCTCCCGGATCGATTAGTTTGATTCCCTTACCAACTACCTTCTGTATGGTTTTATGTAGTATCGGATAATGCGTACATCCCATAATCATAGTATCTATACCGCTTCTTCGGATATCACTCAGATATTCACTAGCCGTTAATTCAGCGATTTTATTATCAGTCCACCCATCCTCAGCAAGCTGAACAAATAAACTGCAGTTTTGAGAATATACTTTAGCTTTTTTGTCTAATTTCTTTATTTCCTTCTGGTAAGCGCCGCTGCTTATAGTAGCTCTTGTACCAATGACCCCAATATTATGATTTTTCGTAATTTGAGTTGCAGCTGAAGCACCTGGACCAATTACTCCTATGATTGGAACTGTAGTGATCTTACTTAGGAATGGTACGGAAATTGCTGATGATGTATTGCAAGCTATTATTACAAGTTTGACTTTTTGCTTCAAGAGAAACTTTAAGCACTCAATGGAGTAAAGAATTACTGTTTCCTTGGATTTTGTACCATATGGCAGCCTGGCAGAATCTCCCAGGTATATTATGTTCTCATTTGGAAGAAGCTTGAATACTGACTTTGCGACAGTAAGGCCTCCTATTCCGGAGTCAAATATTCCAATAGGGCTTACGGAACTTACTTTAGACTTCAAATGCTATGAATTATTTATATTCAAAATACAATATTTTTTTTAATTGTTAAATGTATTTGCAATATCTCATAGTTTAGGTAGATAAAAGAAGTTTAGAAACTAATATTTGACCAAAAAATTAGTATTGACATTGTGAAATGAAATACCTATAGTTGAATCAATATGTAAATAAGCTATAACTAGAAGCATTATTATTAATAACGTTAATATTAAAGATATCAATGTTTACTATAGCGAGATTACTATGATTATTATAACTAAGGAGGAACTTCAGAACTACTTATTCGAAAATTTTGATTTTGATTTCTTTGAATAAAATTTTGTATATTTTAAGTTCAACTTTAATTTATCTTACTTTTTATAAATAAACAATTTTAGTGAGGGAATTATGAAGAAAACTTTTTACAGTTTTAAATCCCTGCTTCTTGGTACAATATTGCTGGTTCTGACATTAATTTCATCAGTATCGTATGGTCAGAATTACTCAGCATTGGGGTCAGGGGTAAATGGAACAACAGTTAGGGCTGTTGTGGAGTATGACGGTAATTTAATTGTTGGCGGTGATTTTACTGCTGCAGGCGGTGGAGCAGCATCCGGAATCGCGCTCTGGGATGGCACTTTCTGGAGTCCTCTCGGATCAGGTGTTAATGGAACAGTAACTTCGATGGTTGTCTTTGGAAATGACCTTTATGTGGCAGGTACTTTTACTACTGCCGGGGGTGCTCCCGCAAACAGAATTGCTAAATGGAACGGTTCTTCCTGGTCTTCACTTGGTCTCGGACTTAGCGGGACTGCTGAAGTGCTGACAGTTCATAATAACATTCTGTATGTAGGTGGAAGTTTTACTACCGCCGGTGGTATTACCGTAAATAGAGTAGCGTCCTGGAATGGTTCAGCCTGGGGTTCACTTGGCGCTGGAACAAATGGAACAGTTAACGCACTCGCTTCCTATAATAATGAACTTTATGTGGGTGGAGCTTTTACTACTGTCGGAGGTGTCCCCGTAAACAGAATAGCAAGATGGAATGGAACCAACTGGAATACGGTTGGAACAGGTATTAATACAGGATCAAATGTTTATGATATGCGTCAGCACGGAAGTAATCTGGTAGTAACAGGATTATTCACAAACGCAGGTGGTGCTACATCTGAAAATATTGCTCAATGGAATGGTTCATCCTGGAGCAGTATGGGTTCGGGACTTACAGGTGGCAGCGGAAGATGTTTAACATCATATTTGGGTGATCTTTATGTTGGTGGATTATTCACTACATCCGGAGCAGCAACTGTAAACAGAATTACAAGATGGACCGGATCTGGGTTTGTTGCTCTTTCTACAGGCGGTACTAATGGGGATGTAAGAGCTCTTGGAACATACGATGCCACCCTTATCTTAGGTGGATCATTTACTACATCAGGAGGGGTATCGGTTGGCAGAATTTCAAAGTACGGTTCGGTTCCTGTGGCCCCCACACTTATATCTCCGGCTAATGGAGCTGTTGGTGTATCACCAAATCCTCTGATGGAATGGTCTGCTCTTAATAATGCCTTTGATTACAGACTTCAGGTATCAAGTGATCCAAATTTTGGTTCATTTGTTATAAATCAAGACGGGATTGAAGAAGCTGAGTATCAGGTTGCTCCAAATACTTTAAATGGTTCAACCGTTTACTTCTGGAGAGTTAATGCAAGAAATGGAATGGGAACTTCTCCATTCTCGACGATTTCTTTCTTTACGACTACCCTGACAGGTATTGTAAACATAAATTCAGAAGTTCCTGAAAAGTACGGACTATACACAAATTATCCGAATCCTTTCAATCCTTCGACAAAAATTAAGTTTGACATACCGTCTGCAAATGGATCTTCAAATGTAAGACTGGTTGTATTTGATGCGGCAGGAAGGGAAGTATCTACATTGATTAATAATACTCTTTCACCGGGCAGCTATGAATTCGAATTCACTGCAAAGAATCTAACAAGCGGACTATACTTCTACAGGCTGGAAACAGATAACTTTGTGGACACGAAAAAAATGATACTTGTCAAATAAGTTTCTCTTCAATAAAGATCGGTTCGATAATTTATCGGACACAATACTAAAAAACCCGCTATTAAGCGGGTTTTTTTATCTATTATTATATGGATATGAATTATCGGTGATATGCAAGTAATGGTATTTTTGTATGGAATGCAAGCTCTCTTGCGAGGCCTTTATTGAAAATTTTCTTGAATAGGGAACTTCTTTTCGTGGTTAATGCGATGAGAGAAACTTTTTTAAGCTGAATGTAAACTTCAACCGCACCTTCAATGTCATTACTCCTGATGTACTCAAAATGAAGTTTCCTTATCTTAGTTGTTTTTAAGACTTCTTCTTTAAATGTCTCAAGATCTTTTTTTCCTATGGTCTTAAATTTGTCGGTGATATAGACTATGTGAACCGAAGAATTATATATTTCGGCTATTTTGCATAGGTCTGCTATATTATGAAGCTCGTGACGTTTGCATTCAGTTACATATAAAATGTTATTCAGCTTTTTATACCTGGCAAACTTCGGAATTGCCAGTACGGGACAATGCGCTTTAGCAATAACCTTGGAAGCTGTCGAACCGAATAATATACGTTTGATTTTCCCGGCTCCCTTTGTTCCCATTACTATCAAGTCAACTTTTTCTTTCTTTGCCGTTTCCACAATGTTGTCAACTATTGTACCTTCCTTACCTACGAATTTTACAGAAATTTTATTACCCTTTATTTTATTACCCTTTAAAAGACCTTTAGAAGATTTGTGCCATACATCTTTTAATTTATTTATGGTATTCTCTGATATGTCTTTTCTGATGGAATCAATCAGCTGATCATAAACATAAGGACTGATCGATGTGAGAGGATAGGCATTCATAAAAACTATTTCTCCTCCGCCTAATTCTTTGCACAACTCTATGGCATAAATTAAGGCTTCTCTCGCATAGTCGGAAAAATCTGTTGGTACTAAAAGTTTTTTCATGATATTAATTTAGATATCTTAAAATATGAAATATTATGTTTCTTTTACATTGCAATCAGTATCCCCAAAATTAAGATTTATTAGTTTATTTATTTTGAAGTTAATTAAAAGTAATTTGAGCTTATGATAGAGATTAAAGAGCTGTATAAAAGATTCGGAGATAAGGAAGTTCTAAGAGGTGTCAATCTTACCATTCAAAAGGGTGAGACTTTGGTGATAATAGGACGCAGCGGGTGTGGTAAGTCTGTGTTATTAAAACACATAATCGGACTTCTTGAGCCGGATAGCGGTGAGATATTTATCGAAGGAAAAGATATTGTAAATATGACCGATAAAGAGATCTATGCCCTCAGGTCAAAATTTGGGTTTCTTTTCCAGGGAGCGGCATTATTTGACTCTATGAGCGTTGGTGAAAACGTCGGTCTGGCGTTGAAGGAAAATACCAATATGTCTAAAGAAGAGATCGCGAATGTGGTTGCCGAAAAACTAAGTATTGTTGGATTGGAAGGAATTGAAGAAATGAGGCCTGCCGATCTTTCAGGTGGTATGAAAAAGCGGGTTTCTCTTGCCAGGTCTCTTGCTACAAATCCGGAATATATTTTTTACGATGAACCTACTACCGGGCTGGATCCCGTAATGAGCGACCAGATCGATGACTTGATTAATGAACTTGCCGAAAAACTTAAAGTAACTTCAATTGTAGTAACACACGATATTTTCAGCGTGTACGATGTAGCAGACAGGGTAGCTATGATGCACGAAGGGAAAATCTACTTTGTAGGAACTCCGAAAGAACTGATAGATACGGATGATAAGCTAATTAGAGACTTCCTTCATAGAACAGATAAATCTCTTGAGATTGAAGAGTTGAAGGAAGAAGCCGCAGAAGAGAGAGAGGAAAGAGAAGTAAGAAAAGAGGAGCTTAAGAAAAACTCAAAGGCTTGATAATACCAGAGCCATCTTCACTATGTCATCCGAACTGCACCCCCTCGAAAGATCCATAACCGGCTTAGAAAGCCCCTGTACTATCGGACCCGTTGCTGAAGCATCCCCAATTCTTTCTGTTATTTTGTAAGCAATGTTTCCGGAATTTAGATCGGGAAATATGAATACATTTGCGTCGCCCTTTATTACACCTTTCGGGTTTTTTCTCTTTGCTACATCAGGCACAAAAGCCGCATCAAATTGAAGTTCGCCCTCTACGATCATCTTAGGATCTCTCTTCTTTGTCAGTTTTAATCCACTGTGAATTCTATCCAATGATTCGTGAGCAGCGCTGCCTATGGTGGAAAAAGATAAGAATGCAGTACGGGGTTTATTCCCGGTAAGTTTTTTGTAATTCTTTGATGTTTGTATCGCGATATCCGACAATTGCTCTGCTGTCGGAACCGGTATCACTCCAGCATCTGCATAAACAAAAACTTTTTCCTTTAACTTATGCCTGCTGTGAAATGTAAATAAGAAAAAAGAAGAGACTGTCTTATTACCTTTCTCCAGTCCGACGATTGAAATTGCATTCTTTAAAACTTCACTCGTTGAATATACACTCCCTGCGATTATTCCATCCGCAAAATTATTCTTCAAAAGCATACAGGCAAAAGTCATCGGGTTTAAGAGATCTGCCTCCGCCTGTACGTATGTATAATCTTTTTTCTTCTTCTGCTTAATCTTTAAATACTCGTTTATGAACTGTGCCGAAAAACTTATATCTATCACTGTAAGGTAATCAGAATCTTTTAGGTCTATATTTGAAAAGCCGTTATCAATTAGTATCACCTTAGCCAGCTTCTTCTTGATCAGAATTTTTACCGCCTCTATAACACGCGGGTCATCCGACTCAGGAAATATAATTGTTTTATGTTTTTGTTTTGCTTTTTCAGCCAGCTCTTTGAATAGATCCATTCTAATTAATTACTTCATCTATTATACCGCCACCGGTCACATCCTCTCCAATATAAAAAACTGCTGACTGACCCGGCGCTATTGATTTCTTTTTTTCTTTAAATAAAACTTTGAATCTCTCTTCATCCAATTGCTCCACCATAGCCAACGAACCTTTATCATTATATCTTATCTTTACTCTCATCTCTACCGGTGAATCCAGTTTTTCTATTTTTTGCAGATTGGATTCTTTCGTGATAAATCCGCTCTTATAAAGTCCTTCTTCGTCATCTATAAACACAACGTTATTCTTAGGGTCAAGGCGGGATACATACACCGGCTTACCCAGGGCGATCTGGAGTCCGCGTCTCTGTCCTATAGTGTAGTAGGGGAAGCCTTTGTGAGTGCCAACTTTAGTGTCGTGGTATATCACATCCCCGTCGCCGAGAGCGTCCATTTGCTGTGGGAGGCGCAGGGAAAGCAGGGAGCGGTAGTCCTCATTCGGAACAAAACAAATTTCCTGTGAATCGGGAGTATCCGCCGGCTTCAAATTCATTTTTTTTGCCATCGCCCGGATCTCCGGTTTCGTGAAATCTCCCAGCGGAAAAATGGTTTTACTCAGAGCATATTGTGATACACGCCATAATGCATAAGATTGATCCTTATTTATATCTTTGGCAGTGGAAACGAAATATCTGTTATTTTCGTGATTTATTCGCGCATAATGCCCGGTCGCCAGGAAATCCGCCCCGAGTGATTCCGCTTTTTCCAGCAGGGCTCCCCATTTTATGACTTTATTGCATAAAACGCACGGATTTGGGGTATTTCCACGCATATACTCGGTGATGAAATTCTCTATTACGGTTTCATTGAATTTATCCGTGAAATCGAGCGTATAATGCGGAAAACCCAATGAATCCGCCACACTCCGAGCGCTATAAATTGTTTCCAGTGAACAGCATCCGCTGTCCCGCTCAGGGATATCATCATAACCCCATGTTTTCATAGTAATTCCGATGAGGTCGTATCCCTGATCTTTTAATAATGCGGCTGCCACGGAAGAATCTACTCCGCCGCTCATCGCGACTACAACAGTTTTATTTTTCTTGTTTTCCGGCATAAATGTAAAAATACGAACATCAGCTAAATATTTAAAGTTAATTCATTTGCTCCATCGCCGGATAAATATTAAGCTACACAGCTTTAAGGAATTAATGAAATAAATTTATTATATTGGTTTATCTATTTAAGGGGAAAATCTACAAATGGGAAAATCCAAAAATGGCAGATAAAGAATCTTCACTCATTTACCGCTGGTTCCGGGAAGTATGGAATAATGGTAATACCGAAGTTATAGA
>JAEYVS010000206.1 GCA_023429265.1 Bacteroidota bacterium
CTCATCTGTGACATTTCAAAAAGAGTTTAATGAATAAAGTTAGTTTCATATTAATCTATTTAGTACTTGCTGTATCCGTATATTCCCAGGAGAATATGCGGGATGTGAGGATTCTTCACTGGAATGACTTTCACGCAAGGAATATGCCATACGAAGTGACGAAGAAAGTGGATGGCAAAGAGGTAGAATATTATGTTGGCGGGACGTCGGGAATGCTCGGATATCTCAATAAATACAGGGATAGCCTTTCCCTGGTGGTCAATGGAGGCGACGATTACCAGGGAACACCCATTTCATCGATCACAAAGGGCAGGTCACAGATTCAATTGCTTAACCTTTACAATCTCGATGCTTTCGTGCTGGGGAATCACGAGTTCGATTACGGGCAGTATGAACTGGACTCGGCATTGCAGGAAGCGGACTTCGACATTCTTTCGGCGAATGTATATTATGAGCCGCGCGGGACGACAATGGGGAAACCTTATGTGATAAAGGAAGTGAATGGGGTAAAGATCGGGATTATCGGTCTGACGGCATTCGAGCTGCCTGAACTGGTGGTGCCTAAGAATCTGAATGAAACAAGGATGCTGGACACGGATTCCGTGACTAAAGCGGGTATAGCGGCTTTAAAAGAAGCAGGATGTGACATGATAATTCTCCTGACACATATCGGTGAGGATGAGGATAAAAAGATGGCGGCGAAGTATTACGCTGATGTGGATGTTATAGTCGGCGGGCACACGCATAGTCCTCTAAAGAAGCCGGTAATTCAGAATGGTGTGATCATTGTTCAGGCGGGTTCGCTGGGCAGATACCTGGGTAAGCTGGATCTGCAGGTGGATACGGAGAAGGATACGGTAATATTTTATTCAGGTGAGCTGGTGGAGACGGTGATGGATTCATCAATAATGGATATGAGAGCTCAGCAGGAGGTGGAACTGATGATGGCGGATATTGAGGATGAACTTGGGGAAGTGATCAGTATGCTTGAAACCCCGTGGGAGAGACAGGCGGTACGGGAGAGCAATCTGGGTCAGTGGGAGGCAGATGTATTCAGGAAGGCGGCGGGGACGGATATCGGGTTAATGAATTCAGGAGGACTGAGGGCAGACCTCGATGCGGGTGCAATCACGGTAAACGATATCTGGACAATAAATCCGTTCGGAAATACGATAGTAACAATGGAAGTGAGCGGAAAGGTACTAAAAGAGATGCTTACAAATGCCATCAGGAAGAATTATCTTGAGATGAAGGAAGGTACGCGACCGGACATTCCTGTGACGAGCGGACTTGAGATAGAATTTGATTCCGAGAAGATAATGACAGGTAATGAGGAGATACTCATTGCGATCAAAGTAAACGGAGATCCACTGGATGAAAATAAGAATTATACCATAGCGACGAATAATTATGTCGGGGAGCAGTTCGAGAAGTTTTTCGGGACGATCTCGAATAAGCCTGAATTGAAAGATACAAATATGATTGACAGGGATGCATTGATAGATGCTGTAAAAGAGCAGAAAGTTATTAATAAAAAAAGAGAAAACAAAGTAATCGATATAAATTACAAGGAGAAATAATGTCTGAAGTAAGATTAGTAAAATGCATCAAACTTAACCAGGAACTACCCGGTATGGATGCCCCTCCCATCGAAGGCGAGATAGGGCAGAAGGTTTATGATAATGTTTCGAAAGAGGCATTTAAGGGATTCCTGGAGCACTTCAAAATGATCATCAATGAGTACAGGCTCGACCTGACAAATCCCGCCACTGATAAGGTTTTTGAGGAGCAGATGGAGCAGTATTTCTTTGGGAAAGGCGCAGATCTGCCGGATGAGTATGTCCCGCCTGAAAATTAGTCCGATAATGGCTTAAACATTTAGCTTAATTTTTCGTAAATTGGATAAAGCCGCTTATCTAATAAAATCGCACATTATTGGAATTTTTTACAGCCGATAAATACACATCACTTCCCAGAACAGCCGCATACGAGAGATTCCTCGATGATAAGAACCTAAAATCATTCAGGACATACCTTATATTGGCAATAATATTCTTTTCGATATCATTGCTGGTCACGATCTTTGATAATTTTTCATGGCTAAGTCTCGTAGTAATTACCATCAATGTCGTATTTCTTCTGGTATTAAGATTAAATTACAATAAGATTTTATCAACAGGTAATATCCGACAGTTTTTGTTCTACTACCTGATTGCGCAGATAGTCTTCGGCTGTCTTATAAATTTCTCTCACATCTTATCAGGAAATGAAGGAGAAGTATCCGGAGTACAGTTATCGGGAAACACCGAACAGTTAGATGAGATAACTGCTGATTCGACATCTACATCCGACACAACTAAAACAGATACTTCTACAATACAGGCTACCGATCCGGACAGGAAAGGAAAAGATACTGTCTGGCAGAATGACAAAGGGAATATGCGTGTCACAGTGGATCTGAGCCAGAATTATGATTCTTTTGCAGAATGGCTGATGATAGTGGGAATCATTCTGGTCATATTCAATTTCAACCGAACCGACATGAATAAGCTGTGGGGGATAGGGTTTATCCTACCCATAGCATGCGAACTGATCACATACGGTACGCTTGAGAAAGATAATTACCTGGCATACGGAATATTTTTCGTAACGTTCTACATTATCGCATTTTACGGAGAGGGCAAGACGCGAAAGAAATTCAATGAGCAGTATGATTTTTATGCCAAAAAGAATTTCGAGAGCATGAGAATGAAAAAGGAATTGGAGTCAGCAAAAGAGATCCAGCTGTCGATGCTGCCGGAAAATAATTCCATAATCAACGACGTCGAAATAGCGGGAACATCAATACCTGCATCCGAAGTGGGAGGTGACTACTTCGACTACTTCAAGATATCCGACTCAAAGCTGGGGGTATTCATTTGTGACGTATCGGGACACGGTGTTGCCAGCGGCCTGATGCTTTCGGGAATAAGAAGCTGCATGCACCTTATTCTTGAGGATGACGATGACCCTCAGAGAGTAATGGAAAAGCTCAACAGGATGGTAAGGAAGACACAGCACAGAAAGATGTTTGTGACAGCTATATTCGCACTCATCGATACAGAAAAAAATGAATGCAGATTATTCAATGCCGGGCATCTTCCCCCTTATAAGCTTTCTGCTGCATCCGAGGATATTTTTAAGATCAGGAAGCACGGTATCACACTTGGCGCGATAGAGAATATCATAATACCTAATAACGATTCGGAAGTAATTTTCGATTTCAATCCCGGTGATAAAATAGTATTTTACACAGACGGACTAAGCGAAGCAATGAATCCGGATAGAGCTGAATATGGATTTGAGAGGATCGAGAACACACTCTACCGTAACACTGATAAGGCACCGGCTGAGCTTATAGATTTACTTATGGATGACGTAAGGCTATTTACCGGTGGAAATGAACAAATAGATGATCTTACAATTTTAATCATAGGAAGAAAATAATATTGAAAAAACCTGTAGTTGGAATAATAATGGGATCGGATTCAGACCTGCCTGTAATGCAGCAGGCTGCTGACGTGCTGGATGAATTCGGGGTCCCGTATGAAGTCAAAATAACTTCCGCCCATCGCACTCCGGATGTAATGGCATCTTACTCAAAGAATGCATATAAGCGCGGGATTAAGGTAATAATAGCCGGCGCAGGCGGGGCAGCTCATCTGCCCGGGATGAGCGCGGCATACTCACCTATCCCTGTGATAGGAGTACCCATCGAGACCAAGGCATTGAAGGGACTCGATTCATTACTGTCCATCGTGCAGATGCCGTATGGTGTACCTGTGGCAACAGTGTCGATTGGTAATGCAAAAAATGCAGCATTATTAGCCGTAAAGATACTTGCATCGTCCGATAAAAAGATGCTGGATAAGGTGATAAAATTTCAGAATAAAATAAAGAAGGAATCGATGGATAAGAATAAGAAACTCGAAAAGAAGTAATTATTGATTCATCAGGAGATACTTTTCAACATCTGCCAAGAGTTCAGTTTCCTTATTATTAAAAGCTGTTCCTGAAGTTACAATGCTGCCGTCAGGCTTTCTCCAGCCAATCAAGTTATCATCTTTAAAGTAGTATGCTTCTCTTGTAGTGTTATTCCCGGGTCCCATATCGAGAAAGGTACGGGTATCTGTGATATATGAGATCCTCCATTGGTGAAAGTAACAGTCTCTTGATTCGAGCCCTCCTACAATATCCTTCTCGATGTGAATCTTCTTCAAAATTCCGTTATGATAGAATGAAGTGATAATACTTCCATCGTCCATATTCTGGTCTGAGCTACTGAATGAGCTCATCATACGGTCGGTATCTATAGCGCGGTTTTCAATACGGGTATATTCTTTTGACAGGGGCATATTCCCTGACGATGAACATCCGGCAAGCAGGAGAACAATAAATAGTGAAACGATTGATTTTTTCATACAATAATATAAAAAAATCCCGCCCTAATAAAAAGAGCGGGATTGAGATTTACTGCTCACTTCAATATTGCAATATTGCAATTGCTGTGAGTAAAGCGACTTAAATTCTTGTTACTTCCTTCTTTTAAAGCCGTACATAAACGCCATACCTGCTAAAACGAGTACAGGCAGTTCGAGTCCGAATAGTCCACAGGATCCGCCTTCTTTTTTGACGGTAGCCGTCATTTCAACATCTTCCTTAAGGTCAGCAAGAGTCTTGTCCCATACAACTGTTTGTCCGTCTTTTCTGCCGTTAGTTGAGATAACTTCGCCCGGGAATTCGAATTCGTAAGTCAGCTTAGTATCGCTGGCTCCCATATTCTTGGCATTCGATGTATCCTGTTGAAGAGTGTATATAAAGTCCATGCCTTCCTCCCCTTCTTTCCATGAGGTGGTGACTTTTTCAAAACCTTTAGCTCCCGCGAGACCATTAATGTCTTTGAAAGCGATCTCCATTTTCACATGCTTTGTAGAATCTTCGAGGTCTTCGGTAATTTCAAGACCTGACACTTCGGTATTTGATGAAGTGTAGTTTGCTTTAGCTTTATCTTCAGAGAAAGCAAATCCGCCAAGCTCATCGCTGGATGAAACATTGGTCATTTTAGTCCAGTAATGAAGATTAATTGTTCCTGAGCCGTCAGCATTAAGTTTAGTTTTTTGGTCTACATTTACACATCCCGATAGATACACTGCCAGTATGATAATAAAAGAGCCCAAAAAGGCTTTAATGTAATTGTTCTTTACCATTTCAGGTTAATTTAATTTATAAAAGTGATTTAATTTCCGGGTAAAAGTGAACTTTCCAAAATAAAGCTGAGTATCAACGAGAAGTTTCCCCTTTTGAAATCTCCGATAATCTATCGGATTTGACTTTCGATTTCAAATAAAAAATAGGTAAATTGTTGCATATTTCCTAATATCTGAATATAACCTGTTTGAATTACATTTTAAATAACATATTCAAGACATATGACTTTTTCCTGCTGGATATATATGCCATCCCAAAGGAAACGAGGAAGGAATATCTCCATAAATTGCTTCTGCGAAAAGATGCGGGTTCACAGAAAAATGTAAGGCTCTTAAAGTATATTTATTCGGTACTTGAAGGCGATGGTTATAAAGACTGGAACGAACAATCTCTGTGTAAAAATCTTAAGATCACTCCCCGAATGCTGGATTGTCATAAATCCAGGATACTGAAGTCATTGCGAGAATTTCATTTTGGGTGGAATGAGAGAGAAAAGCAAATCAGGGAGGATTTCTCAGGAGATGAAATTGACCTGCTGATGAAGACGGGTAGAGAAATGTCCCGTATCGGGATGATAAAAGAAGCTAAGCAGGTTTTTTTCAAAGCTGAGAGTAAATTAAACTCAAGGATCAAAAAAGATCCTTTGGAAAAAAATTATCTTTATCTTTCGGATATATACCGCAGGGTGTGTCTGTATTACTTCCTTCAGAGAGATGCCAGAAAGTTTAATTTATATAAAGCAAAACACGATAAATTATTCAAATCCGCTTTAACCAAGAAATTTTCATCTGAGGGAATGACTCTTCTCAAAATCCGCCATTTAAGGATAGAGTACAGGAAACTTAAATTTAATACACCCTCTGATAAAAATGTTTTAAAAGCCCGTGAAATACTTGAGCAGATCCTCAAAGAAGCCGGGAAGGTCAAGAATTATGAGGATATGTTGTTTGCGCTCGATCACCTAGCGGGCATATCTACAAAGCTAAGACAACTCGAAGATGCAGAGCGTCTCCTTCGAAGAGGACTGACACTTGCTGAAAAACACGATCTTCCTTCCAAAGCTGTTGTATTTGATATCCTGCTTGAACTGGTGAAATTCCGAAGGAACAATAAAACCGCAAAATCATTTTTAAAAAAGCTCGAAAAGGCTTATTCGATACTTAAGAATGGAAGTTATGATTATGAAGATCTCAGGACGATAAAATACAACCACATACGGATGTTAATATTTTTTAATATGGAGGAAAGTGATGCGGAGGCAGAGAAATTCATTAATGATCTCATATTATACTCCAATAAAGCGGACGCAATATCCAAGTGGTATCTCGAGCTCTCGGACAGGCTTTCATCGTCCATATACAGATGGCGCGCTGTGATGACAGGGACACAGGATTTTAAACTGGACATTACCATCAACAAGAAGCTTTTGGAAGTCTTTGAGGATATGAATTATAATACACTTATCCATTATAATAAATTTTACGACCCTGAGACACTCGCTATTTTGTATCTTAACCAGATAGACCTGGAATTCTGGAAAGGCACCGAATGCAATTTTGAGAATGCACGGTACTTCATCAAAAGGCTTGAGAGATTGATAAAGACCCGTCACATTGGCATCAATTCTTCCTGGTTTATCAGTTCAAAAATAGGATTGAGCATCTTTGAAGATATGGGTCATATGACAAAGAAAGAAGTATTCAATAAGCACTTTATAAGTATCAAAGAGTTTATTAATTCCATAAAAGACGAGAAACGTTCCTTTAATATTTTCGATGAGCTTGCAAAGCTGATCTATATATCCAAAAAGCTAAACGTAAAAAGATTAACCTTTGAAGTCAACAACCTTGAGTCCTGGTTAAGGAATCAAAATCCCGAGCATTATAAAGCCATACTGAATGCAGCCGAGGTGGATAATAAAGGATTTCGGGTAGCATAAAAAAATCCTCTTCCACCCATAGTATTACAAGGGGAGAAAGAGGATTGGAGGTATGGCTGACTGACTTTAAAAATGAGACTTTACACATCCACGCAGTTCATAATACCGAATTTCCCGCGCAAATGTTTCAAACTTTATTTCTTTTTTATCCTGATCATTTCCCTTAATTCCAGGGTACCATCGTGATTTTCATTATTCTTTTTTGCCAGCTCAATAGCCAGATCGGCATACTTTTCAGCTTCATCTAAATTACCGAGTTTGTATTGTATAGCGGCATAAGTGTCAGCATTATAGTAATTTTGTTCAAGCTCCATAGATCTTTTAGCCCAGCTAAGAGCTTTTTCAAGAAGCTCCTTGTCGTCAGTACCTTCGTATAGATTCCATGCGTGTGAATTCAGTGCAGATTGATTATCCCAGATACCGAGCTTTTCGACGTAATCCGCATACGCTTTAAAATCCTGAGTTCTGAAATAGTGTCCTACGTAGGTATTCCCAATTTTAGCGGCTACTTTTTCTTCTCCGTATAATTTTGAATAAGAATCTTTCTTATCCTCAAAAAACTTGAATTCCCTGCTATCTATGTCAGTTGTAAACCTGTATATCATATTCCAGTTAGCTTCACTCAAAAGATCTTCATCACTTTGTGTTTTGAAATACTCCACTGCTACTCCCCCGGAGCCTTTTTTATTGGCATTCCATAGAGCCATTGCATAATTCATCAATGTTTCAGAAGATCTGTCTCCTGCTTTATATTTTGCTTCGAGGCCAAAAATAGTGGTTTCAGGATTTAAAGCATTCTTTCCATCAAGTATGAAAAGGTCAGCTTCCTTGGATCCGCCGCTTCTGTGAACAAGTTCTCCATCAGGATTAAAATAAAGGTAAGTTGGATAGCTTAAGACTTCATATTTTTTAGCGAACTCAAGTCCTTCACCTTTTTCCATATCGAGCTTATATGAGATAAAATTCTCATTATAAAACTCTCCTACTTCCTTTTTAGGGAAGATCTCGGCTGCCATCCATTTGCACGGACCGCACCACTCGGCATAAGCATCTACAAACACATATTTATTCTGGGCTTTTGCAAGAGCAAATACATCTGCTACGCTTCCGTGCTCAAAAGCCATCCCTTCCTCCGTAATACCGGAGTTTTCCTGGGCAAAAGATACTCCCGCAAAAAACATTGCGGCAATAACAAAAGCAAAAAATTTCTTAAACATAGCTATTATTTTATTGTTTAAAAGTCAGTTGATCGAATATAAATGTAAGTTATATATAATACGAAAACTACCCCAATAGGATACAAATTCCCTTAATTTTTTGGATGACAGTGCTATCGAGATGGTTACTGATTAAATTATAGCTTTTCCAGGCTTTTATTTACCATCTCATCCGCTTTTACCCAATCCACATTCTCAATCTCAGGCATCCCTTCGCTCAGCTTACTCAGGATATTCTCCTGGATCCGTCCACGCTCCAGCGCGGTGGCGTATGGTATCCGCATAAATGTCACCATCGAGTATTTTGGGATGAACCTGTCCGGATGCTTTTTATAGAGCTCTTTTTCGATCTTTTTCTTCAGGAGAAATCTTTCGTCGTCAACAAGGTCGCGCATTTCGATGAAATTTTCCTGAGCCAGATCTGCAATGGCATCGGTATTGGGTTTACGGATCTTCTGGTATTCATCGAATATCTTATCCCAGCTGCCTTCGTGAAGACCAATCATTTCATTAAGGTACACGCAGTCTTCGAATGCGGCATTCATACCCTGCCCAAAAAATGGTACTATTGCGTGACAGGAGTCACCGAGCATTGTAACTTTACCATCGATGCTCCAGGGATAGCATTTGACTGTTATGAGGCTGCCTGTGGGATTGGCATTAAAATCCTCTATAAGATCAGGCATCAGCTCCGCAGCATCGGGAAAATTTCTCTCAAAAAACTCTCTTATTCTCTCATCACTGTTGAGGTATTCAAAGCTGTTCTTTCCACCCAGGGCTTCGTCATAAGCCAGGAAAAGCGTCACAGTATAGCTTCCATCCAGATTTGGCAAAGCAATAAGCATATATGAGCCGCGAGGCCAGATATGGAGCGCATTTTTCTCCATCAGGAATTTACCATCCGGACCGGGAGGGATAGTCAGCTCCTTATATCCATAGTTTTCATACTCCTGGGAAAAATTGAACCTTGGAGTTTTAAGCATTTCCATACGTACCGGTGATGTCGCGCCATCAGTGGCTATGACTACTCCTGCTTCCAGTGTCCAATTTCTGTCCTTTTCCTCATTATGAAAATATACTTCATTTGTCTCAAAATTCATTCCCAGGCACCGTTCATTAAAGTAATACTGAACATTAGGATCCGGCTCGGTCATATCCATAAGGAGCTTATTAAGTTCAGCGCGGGAAACAGAGTTTATGTATTCAGTATCATCCTTACCGTAAGGCTGTAGATTGACTTCCCCTTTTAAAGGGTGCACCATCCTGCCATACATTGGAATCGCAATTTTTTGGATCTCATCAAAAAGCCCAACTTCCTTTAGGGCGTGAATGCCCCTAACGGAAAGCGCCAAATTAATTGAACGCCCGCCTCCGGTATCAAATTTACGCATGTCGGCTCTCCTTTCATATACGTCGACTATGTAACCTCGTTTAGCGAGATATATAGAAAGCAATGACCCTGCTAATCCTGCGCCTATTATTGATATTTTATATTCTTTAACATTCATTAAAATTAGAAGTTTAGTTTTACAGTCTCAGAAAAGCCTCGTTTTTTAATTGGAATTGCACTTTTTGGCACGAAGTTTGTAATATTAAATGTAAATCGTTTAAATTTTATCGGGGGATAAAAGAAAATGAAAAAGTCAGTATCCACGGTATTCGCGGACCATTCCGCACTCGTGTTTGTACTTTTCACTGTAGTAACAATCGGTCTGGCATATTATTTTTCGTTTGTTGCAAGATAGCTCAAATGTAAAATAAATAAATTTTAAACTTTCCTTTTGATTTAGTTAATTGGTTAACTTAGAAATCGCACCTGTTCTATTATTACAGGTGCTTTTTTATTATCTCATTAAATTTCCACACATCCTCGATCATATTATATAAAGGAACGGGGGCAATTCTTATTACGTCGGGTTCGCGCCAGTCACATATTACATTATTTTCGTTTAATGCTGTGTGTACGTGTTTATTTTCTTTTCCAACTCTCAACGATATCTGGCTGCCTCTTTGTTCAGGATCTGAGGGAGTTATGATCTCAACACTTCTCTTTCCGGAATTTTTCAATAAATATTCGGCATAGCCGGTAAGTTTTTTACTCTTTGTTCTGAGGGCATCCATACCTGCTTCATCAAATATTTCAAGCGATGCATTCAGAGCAGCCATTTGAAAAATGGGAGGATTGCTAATCTGCCATCCCTCAACGCCTACTGTAGGGTCAAAGTCCGCAGGCATCATAAACCTTGTTTCTTTTTTATGGCCCCACCATCCGGAGAATCTTGGCATCTCAAAGTCATCTTTATGCTTATTATGGACAAAACATCCGGCAACCGCCCCGGGTCCTGAGTTCAGGTATTTATAATTACACCATACGGCAAAATCCACATCCCAATCGTGTAAATCCATTTTGAGATTACCCGCGGCGTGCGCCAGATCAAATCCGACCTTACAGCCTTTTTTATGTCCTGCTTCAGTAATTGCCTTCATATCGAATGCCTGACCTGAGTAGTAATTTACCCCGGCAATCATAACCAAAGCTATACTGTCCCCCTGTTCATCTATAAGCTTTAGAATGTCTTCCGTGCGGTGAAAGGATTCACCTTCTCTGATTGGCGGTACTATCAAAGCATTAGCCGGGTCATATCCGTGGAATTTAATCTGGGATTCTACGGCATAAATATCCGAAGGAAATGCATTTGCCTCCATCAGTATTTTATATCGCTCTTTAGTGGGACGGTAAAATGACACCATCATCAGGTTGAGGTTTACGGTGAGGGAATTCATATTAACAACTTCATTTTCCTCAGCTCCTATCATCCTCGCGGTCTTTTCAGTCAGGAACTCGTGATAATATTTCCAGGGGTATTTAGCGTGGAAATGTCCGTCTACAGCTAATGTCTGCCAGTCCTTTAGCTCCTGCTCAATGAAATCACGGGTGGTTTTAGGCTCCAGTCCGAGTGAATTACCCGCGAAATAAACAACATCCTCGCCATTGTTTTGAGGAATATAAAACATATCCCTAAAACTTTTTAACGGATCGTTTTTGTCCATTTCCCTCGCAAAGGAAAGGCCGTCTTTATACTCAGTTAATGTTTTTTCTGCTAAGTCGTTCATTATTTTTACTTTATAAACTTTTAACTTTATAAATAAACACTCTACTTGGGGCGGCATCTGCGGTAAAGTTCGGGATCTGAATATTTATCATATATTGTCCGTCGGGTATTTCATTTGGTACATATACCATCTCGGTAATTGTTTTCATTGAATGGTTATTTTTATCAATGTCGTGGCTTCCCTGTTCTACATTCCAGAATATATGATGAGTGGTCAGCTTGCCTTCATCGAATGTACGGTCCACTGAAGGAATATCTATTAATAAATGCTCCACCCCCAATTGATCTATGAATTCCATCGCGTCTACCGAAAAGAAAGGCGGCAGGTCATCCATATACCTGCGTGATTTTTTCGAGTCATCATTTGGAAGTGTTCGTATGACAAGCGCTTTTAAAAACCCGGCATCAGCATTAGCAAGTCGTGACTCTATCCATTGACGTGTAATCAGGTAATTTCCGTCTTCTTTGTCCGGTATGTAATATTCATCGGTTTCTTCTCCTCTAATTGTCTCAATGGATATTAGGGTAGCAGGAATAAAGGAATCTTTCAGTATGTTATTTATATAAATTCTGTCATACGAGATATGACCTACACCCTCCGTGTGAGTGCCATTACAATGCGGGATGAGCGTGTATCTTTCGAAATTACATCCGCCTCCACGCCGCACATCACCGATGAAATCACCTTGCTCATAGGCTTGAGCTTCGGCCTTTGGTACATCGTATGTATTAGGCTGATCACCATTGAATATCATTGGGATGGAGATATCCACAGGATTGGAGGTATCTGCTGAATAACGGACTCCGGAGATATTAAACTCTATTTGCATAGATGAAATTAACTATACTGCGGGAAAATTATAAGGGCTTTTGCGAGAAAAAAATGGAATGAAAAAACAATGCCGTCCGACAGGGGATTGCGAACGGCATTGAGAGATGAAAAGGATTTCTACTTAAGAAATACCATCCTTTTTGTTTCCTTAAACTCACTGCCTGAGCCGGATACAGCGCTCAGACGGTAAAAATAAACACCTCCTGCAATCTGCCCCGCGTCGAATAAGTATTCATACAGCCCGGGGGAAAGCTCAGAGTTTACCAGGGAAATCACTTCCCTGCCAGAAATGTCATATACTGCTAAATTAACAAATGATGCGACGGGAATTTCAAAACTTATCTTCGTGGATGGATTAAACGGGTTTGGATAGTTTTGTCTCAGATTGAATCTATCCGGTATAACGTTTCCGTTGAAGTTAATTCCAACTTTCGCGGTATCTAGATGAAACAACATCCTGTCGAGTCCACCCCGGTTTACCATATATAAATCGAGCAAGTTATCGCTATTGTAATAATCCGCTTTTAATCCTATACCCGGACCGGTAATTCCCGAGGGAAGGACTATGCTTGTTACTTCAGCAAAATTTCCGTCCCCGTCATTTTCAAATGCCCTCATTAGCTGGCTCGTAAAGGACGACACAGTGAAACAATCGAGGTCATTATCAAAGTCCATATCTACAAATATTGCATCGAGCGTATTGTGATTTATCTGCGGGATTCGTAAGAAGGTCTCATCGGTAAATACCCCGCTGCCGTTATTGATAAGCAGCCTGTCCTGTCGGTTCTGTCCGACAAGGAAAACAACATTAGAGAAATAAATATCGAGGTCACTGTCACCGTCCACATCCGCCAGTGTCACCTTTCTCGTTTCTTCTACATTGGAGACAGGGAGCCTTGCGCCGGATTCATTTGTAAATATTCCACTGCCGTTATTAATAAGGATTTTGTTTCCATCTTCATTGCCTACCACCATATCCTTGTCACCATCACCGTCCAGGTCTCCCATCTTCAGGTCCTGGGTCACATCGAGTTCCGCAGGCAGCCGCACAGCTGTTTCATCGGTGAAATTGGCGTTACCGTCATTTATCAGTATCAAATTCTGCCCGGGGGTATCATTCGGATTGGCATTCCCGAAAATAAGATCGGGAATGCTGTCTCCGTTTATGTCTTCCGCTAAAACTGAATTAGCGGTGCTGTTGGGAAGCCTGTTACTTATGTCAGTGAGGAAGGACCCTGCTCCATCATTCATATACATTTCGTGAACCGTATGGTCCTCCGTGGCAAATACCATATCAAGCCATCCATCACCATTCAGATCAACTAATGCAATATCCTCACTGTCGAGATTTTTTACGGGAATCCGTCCCGCTGCGTTTGTGAATAAACCGTTCCCGTCATTCAATAAAAGTCTATTGGACTGATACTCATTGGCAATTACAATGTCGATGTCGCCATCATTATCCAGGTCGGCCGATTCGATGTCCATTCCGGGACCATTTACTATATTTGCAGGAAGGTTTGGCGTCATTTCAACATATAATATCGTATCCGCCCTCAAGCCGGACAATCTCGTAACTCCTTCAACAGTCTTACCCGAGGTGTAAATAACTACGATTGCTCCTAATATTACAAACCCGGTTAAAAACTTTTTCATAAGTGTTATCTCCAAAAATCCTAAATGGATATGTCTCCTAATAGATGCGTTAAATATACAATTTTGTTACAAATAATTGTGTAAAAATAGTGGGGCATTATTAAATCTCATTAGCTAAATTACCTTGATATTTTACTGTAAATATTTGATAATTAGGAGACATTATTAAACTTCAATAGACCGTCATAAATGAAAGCTGATACATCTCTTTTTGAACTTATAAGATCACTCTCAAAGACAGAGAAAACATACTTCAAGAAATTCTCATCCAGGCACTCAAGGAATGGGAGCGCATCGAGCGTGGAGCTGTTTAATGAAATTGAAAAAAGCAGCTTAACTTATAGTGAAGAAGAAGTTAAAGATACACTTAGTGATATGTTACCTTCTGACCAGTTCCCGGTAATAAAAAACTACCTGTACCATAACATCCTGAAGTCACTCACTCTGTACCATCTTGAAAACAATGACAGTATAAAACTGTCCTCGATTATAAATAGCGCTGACATTTTATATAGAAGAGGGTTATTAAAGCAGGCGTTTAAACAGCTTATAAAAGCGCGTACCCTGGCAAACGAATCCCGCGATGATATTAAACTGCTTGAGATATTAAACTTGGAGCGCAAAACATTAAGAGCAATGTCGTCTCTAAATAGTTCGGCATCGCAGCTTTTCTCCAGCTATAGCGAGGAGGAAATGGTCTTAAACCGGATCGGCAATACCTCCGGATACAGAAAACTTTTTGATGAGCTCGTAATATTCCTTACGGGGAAAGGTATCAGCCATCAAAAGGAAATTAATAATTATCTGAATAAACTAATTTCCGGGAAATTACTGAGGGATTATGCACAGGCTAAGACAGAGTATTCAAGGGTACTATACTGCTTAATACATTCATTATCAGAGTTTTTCCTCGGGAATTTAAAAGGATCCCTGAATCAAAGTAAAAATCTCCTTAATATTTGCAGGGAAACACCTAAAGGAAAGTATCTCTACGGATATGAATATATACTCGCTCTACAGCAGATCGTTTCCTGCCTGCGAGCAATGAACCGCGAAGCTGAAGTTAAAAAATACATAAGTGAATTAATAAAGGACGTAGATGACATCCTGAGAAATTATCCGGACCGTGTAAAACAATTTCTTCATTCAAGAACATTGATATCCGAAGTAAATTTTTATATGGGGCAAAGGCAATATGAAAAATGCAAAGGACTCTTGGATGAGCTATTGATCTTAATTCCGCGGAATCCATACAGAGATGAGCAGGTAGTTGTAAACTATGTAGCCGCCGTCAATAATTACTTTCTCGGTAAAAAAGAAAAAGCACTGGCGCACGTTAATGTAATCTTTAATTCGAAAAGTTTCGAACTCCGCACAGACCTCCAGTCAGCGGCGCGGATAATGAACCTTATCCTCCATTACGAGCTCGGTAATACATCCAATCTCAAGCACTTCATCCGCTCGGTATATAATTATCTCAAAAAAACGAACCGCCTAAGTGAAGCGGAGACTACTGCTCTGGAGTTCATTAGAAATATTTCTAAAACGGAAGACAAGGATGAGATTCACAGGTTATTCATGAAAGTTAAAGAAGATATCCGGATCATTAAATCACAGAAGGATTTTAGCGAAATTGTAAATCTTGATTTTTTTCTGATTTGGGTGGATCAAAGGTTGAGAAATGGCTAAATATCACTCATAATTCACTTTAAATCTCAGCTTACTCATATCACCTCCGACCAGGAAGTCGATTGCGTTTTTCCATAAAAGCTTTTCCTTTACATAGTCATTCATATCTTCAATGGATTCTATCAAACCTCCGGGTGTATGCTCTCCCAGCGGGAAAGGATAATCGGATCCCATTACTATTTTATCTTCTCCAATGAGGTCTATGACGAACTTCATAGCCATCTCATCGTGAACAAGCGAATCAAGCCAGAATCTGCCAAGATATTTTTTTGGATTAATGTTATTGTC
>JAEYVS010000083.1 GCA_023429265.1 Bacteroidota bacterium
GATGCAAATGGTAATAATCCAATTCCATTAACTTCTTTTAAAAATGGCGAACAAATTTATAATCCTAAGTTTTCCCCGGATGGTAAAAAAATATTTTTTGACTTTGCCTATGAGAACAACAGGGATATTGCTGTCTTAGACATTGACTCAAAAGAAATGGAGTATCTATTCTCCGAACCTGATGCAAACACTGACAGGCGGACACCGGTTTTTTCACCGGATGGCAGCAAGTTATATTTCGCGGCTGACGGCACAGGAATTTTTAATATTTACTCATATGATATGTCAACCAAGGAGGTGAAACAAATCACTAATGTTGTTGGCGGCGCATTAATGCCCAGTGTAGACGCAAACGGCAACCTGGTGTATGCGTCCTTTGAATCCAAGGGTTATAAAATTGCAATGCTAAATAGTTTTAGTGAAAATGATCCCTCAACTATCGGAGCATACAATAAGCCTCCAAGGTTTGTGGAAAAATATCTATCGACCGACTCTACAACAGCTGTGGGGAAAAACAATTTCAACTGGGAAAGATTAAAGAATTTTAATGATAAGGTATTACCCGAATATAACGTAAAACCTTATACCAGCCAGTTTACTCCAATGCAATTTTACCCCGTCATTAGGTATGATAATTACATTGAAGACAGAGATTTTCTGGATGCAATGAAAATAGGTATGTATTTTTTCTCTGACGAAGTGCTGGGAAAATTCTCAATATTTGGTGGAGCATTAATAAATGCTGAGCTGGAAAGAGACCTATTCCTTCAGTTTGAATATAACAATGGAATGCCCATTTTTGGTGACTTTTTCCGAAGCATTAATTTCTACCCGAAATTCACTCTGGAAGGGTATAATGTCACCCGGAAAACCACGGCAGACCTTATTGCAAGCATAGATACCATTCCTGTGGGGGTTGAATATGATCTGCTTGAGTTTGATTTCAGTATGAGCTTTAGTGCAATAGATCTGGCACATAGATTTAAATTTCATTATATGTATTCGAAATATGCTTCTCATATAGATGCATTTGCTATACCTCAAAGTGGGATTTCGGTCAGAGCTTCCTCTGAAGATTACTTTAAAGCCAGTAATTTCGGGTTTCAATATAATTTTGATGCAATTGTTCCCTCTAAACACGAAGATATAAACCCATTGGGTTCACGGCTGCGATTGAGATATGATTATGAGATTAGTGAAATCAATCCTGAAGTAGAGGTCACTGATGATGGAAACCTCATTACTCTATTCAAGAGTAATAAGCTCAATAAACTTGAGCTTGAAACCTGGACAGGAATTGGCTTATTCAACAATAAACATTCTATTAACCTTTCTCTTAGAGGTGGAATGATATTCGGTCCGGAAGTCGACGATTTCTATAGTTACTACGCAACAGGTCTTCCCGGGATGAGAGGATATCCTTTTTATGCATTAGGCGGAGGAAGATTAGCGACGGCAAAACTTGAATACAGGCTTCCGTTAATTGAGAAGATGGACTTTAGAATTTCCCCTATTTACTTTGATAAGCTTTACTTCTCAGTTTTTGGGGACTTCGGAAATGCCTGGAATGGTGATGGAAAACTAAACGACTTTAAAAAAGATGTTGGAGCGGAACTTAGGCTGCAAACAACATCGTTTTACATTTTCCCAACAAGCATTTTCTTTAGCGCGGCTTACGGATTGGATGAATTCACAAGGCGATTTCAGAATACAGATGTAACTTATGGTAAGGAGTGGTTATTTTATTTTGGAGTGTTATTCGGATTTGATTTCTGGACAGATTGAACTTGAAATCTCAACTAAAAACGCCTTGTGTCTTACCAAGGCGTTTTTTTATTTTCAAAATTTATGGATTTACAACAGCGGAAGTATCTGCAAAAGAAGTGACATCAATGTTTACGAGACCTTCCGTTGTAACAATGGTTGCAATTTTCGAGGGAGCTTTATAACAATTTGAGTCCAATGGAAGATTACATCCATAGATTCCCAGTGTTTTCCTTGTCGCGCCTTCCACATATTGAAGAGATACTACATAAGAACCGGATGGCATTTCGGCTAGTCTGTACCTGTACCCTAAAACGTATTTATTATCCTCTTTTATTATATCCAGTACCTGCTCACGTGCGGGTCCACCTATCTGTGGATACCAGGCACTTTTCCCCCAGGCAACTACCCTATATTCACCGGTTCCCTGATCTGAAAAATTTGAATCAACAAATGCAATAGTGCCATTAATAGTATATGCATCAGGTACTACAGGATTTGTCTCCTGGCAGCCGGAAACTACTGCCATTAAAAATACCGTAATTACTAAAATTATTGCCCTCATATGTTTAATTGCTTATTTATAATAATATGGTAAGATAACAAATTTCGTTTATAAAATGCGAGAAAAAAAAGACTGCCTAATATAATAAGCAGTCTTTGGGGTCAGTAAAAATAAATCTATGAAAGGTTAAATGTTTTTTGCTAATACTCTGATTAATCTTGTTTCCCTTAAGTTATTTGCCTCGATAACGCAAAAATACTCACCGGGAGAGAGACTACTTAATTCCATTTTATTCGAATAATTCCCGCTGGTAAGAAAATCCCCATTTATCAACATTTGAACAATGTTACCATTCTTATCAATAAGTTTAAGAAAAACGACGGAATCAGCAGGAAGATTGAAATTAATATGGGGTACTAAACCGGATTTTTCTGAATTTCCATTCAAGACCGGATATGAATTCATTGTGGACATAGATATGCCCGATGTATGGGTAGTTAAATTTTCCATCCCTGTATGCTTTACTTTATTAAATACTCTAACTACTATCACAATAAATGTGCCAAATTATTAAAGATATAATAAACTTCTAAACCTATATAATTCATATAATTGAGCTGAACATCATAAAATGCATAAAATTTCCCAGCAAAGCCTTAAAATTTACTTTATAGTCAGTAAACTACAAATTTATGCAATATTTCAGGAAAATGATGGTTAATGGAATTGATTGAATGCATAAATTTCAATAATTTGCATCTTATCTGAATTTGCGCCCGTAGCTCAACCGGATAGAGCACCAGCCTTCTAAGCTGGGGGTTAATGGTTCGAGTCCATTCGGGCGTACAATTTTTTTCCAAAATCCTCTTATTTTACCCCTCATATGACAACCGGGAAAGTTACATTAATTACAGGCGCGTCTAAAGGAATTGGCAGAGCGTGCGCAAATATTTTTTTAGATAACGGTCATACGGTAATAAATGCTTCCCGAACAAATGAGGATCCCATTGCCAACGAGAATTATCACTACATTAAAACAGATGTCTCTAATGAAGAAGATATTAAAGCTTTATTTGAAGAGATTAAGAAACGATTTAACAAGTTGGACATTCTGATTAATAATGCAGGTTATGGTATTTTTAAACCTCTTGCGGAAACATCAACAACAGAATTCGATGATATCTTCGCAGTAAATGTTAGAGGCCTGTATTTATGCACAAGATATGCGCTTCCATTAATGATTTCTCAAAATTCCGGAACAATTATTAATATTGCTTCTCTCGCCGGAAAAAACGGCTTTGCAGGAGGAACACTTTACACGGCTACAAAACACGCAGTAATGGGGTTAACTAAGTCTTTAATGCTGGAGGTAAGACAAAACAATATTAGAGTTTCTGTTGTGTGCCCGGGATCTGTAGACACAGAATTTTTCGATGTAGCAGGCACAGAAGTAAGCTCTTCCAGGTCATCATTACTTACATCACAGGATGTAGCCGAAACCTGCTTGTTAATTGCTCAGCTCCCTCCTAACGCAAATCTGAGCGAAGTGGATATACGACCCACAAATCCGCATAAATAGTTAAAATCACCTGCTTTTCATTTAATTTCCACTGCTTTTTATTTATATTGCACATATCAAACAAATAATGGTAAGTATAAAGCCAATTAAAACTTTACCAAATAAGCTGCTTATCATTTCAACCAAATACTGCTTGATTTCAGCAGTTTTGGTTCTTGCTATTTTATTACTGATTCCACCATATATAATCTCCCAAATACGAGTTTATGAGCGTCCCCTTCTCATTAATATTGAAAATCCGGGTTTATCATTTCAGAGTGCTACAAGAATAAAATTAGATCTTAACGGACAATGGGATGCCTCTTTTAACGATGGTGAATCATTTACAAAGGTACAGGTTCCAATAGCATACGAAAACAAAGGTAAATCAATTCTTAAAAAAAGTTTTTCGGTTTCCCAAACACTTCTTGCATCACACAGTTTTATATTAGTAGCTGAAGGGATTAACTACGAAAGTTCGATAAGGTTAAATAATACTTTCCTAATTAATCATAAGCAGGGCTTTACAGCAATAATTATTCCTATAGAAGATGATATCATCCGCGAGCTAAATGAACTTGAAGTTACAATTAACAATGATCTCACAACTAATTCAACTATCCCTCTTGCTGACCAGATAAATTACAGCCGTATTTACGGTGGGATAAACAAAGATATCTATTTAATTGCGGTTCCCCGTATATTTACACTAAGCAATACAGTTAAATATAATATCGAAGGGTATAATAAAGCCGTATTTGAGAATAAAGTGATAGTCAAATCATCATCTCTCGAACGGTATCCCGGCAGACGTTTTTCACTAATATCTCAAGTCATTGACAAATCCACAGGTCAAATCATAACCGAAAGCACACCATCCGATTTCAGCATTGAAGATTTTAAATCTATTGAGGTGATTAATAGTTTTTCCTTCGACAGTCCGAAATTGTGGTCTTTTGAAACGCCAAATTTATATGTACTAAAAACTATCATTTCGGATTCTTCCGGTATTATCGATGAGGAACTAACCGAAATTGGAATTCGCCGGATACAGGTTAAAAACAATACAATATTTATTAATGGAAATGAATACAATCTTAAAGGGATCAATTATTACGAAGACTCCCCTGCTTACGCTTCAGCGCTGGACTATTACGAGGTAGAACGCGACCTGAAAAACATTAAAGAATTTGGTATAAACTGTATACGCGTCCCCGGAAGAACGCCACATCCATACATAGTGAATCTTTGTAACCAATTGGGTTTATTTTTGATGGTGGAAATTCCTTTCAATGAAGTGCCTCATTCCCTGCTTAAAGATCAGGATTATGTAAATGCTTCCTTAGAGTATCTTTCATCCGTTGTTGTTCAGTACAGGAATAATCCCTGCGTTCTAGGCTGGGGTATCGGGAATGACTTTGACGTCACTAAGCCTGCATCCTCTGATTATGTAAAACTTGCAAAAGAAAAAGTCCAATCTCTTGACAACAGGCCGGTTTACTACACCACTAAAAATTTTGATAGGGATGTATGTACAGAATACGCGGATTTTAGAGGATTAAACTTACTTGGGAGTAAGGTAACCGGAATAAAGGATTTTACTTCATCCCTTGAGAAGGATCTAAACCTTATCAAAAAGAACACCGGAAAACCTGTATTTATTTCTGATTATGGGTTAAGCATAGAAAACGAAAACCGAAATGGAGCGAAAGATATCCATTCCATCGAAGCCCAGGCTGAGTACATTGTCGAGACATATAAAGCAGTTTCAAATAAATTCTTCGTGAATTTCATATCCAGCTATGCTGACTGGAATGCGGAACGTCCGCTCAACTATCCTCAAAATTATAATAAGTACCTTCAAACAAATGGGGTTTTTACAATTTACAGAGAACCCAAACAAGCATCATTGTTCATAAAGAGATTACTTAATAATCAGGATACGCCAAAAATACTTGAAGGTAACCCTAATGAAGACAATTCGCAGTTCTTTTTAATCACAGGAGTTATATTGAGTCTTGGTTTATTGTTTCTATTCTTTAATGTACGAAAATTTCAGGAGTATGCAGCTAAATCAATACTTCGCCCTACGAACTTCTTTCAATTCGCCGGCGAGCAAATGCTGATACCTGTGACGTTAAACTTCTTCCTAGCTATTCTTATCTCTTTAGGTATCGGTCTGTATTTCTCATCGATATGTTATTTTTACAGAGAGAATATATATTTTGATATGCTGCTTTCAAATATTTTTGGGTCAGATGGAGTCAAAATATTCTTTTCGGCGATATCAAATGACCCACTTTACTCGATTCTTATCTTTAGTGCTCTGGTATTCCTTTTACAGGTCATCATTTCATTCATCATTTTTATGTTTACATTTTTTACCAGCGGACGAACATATTATAAAAATGTTTTCACCATTACAGTATGGTCGGCACTGCAAATGGTCATTTTTTTACCGATTGGAACCTTTATCTTTAAGCTTGCACAGGTGGATACGGAATATATCTACATATCTTTAATATTATTTCTTTTGTTACTTGTTTTTTATATAATTAGGCTAATAAAGGGAGCGCGTACACTATATGACCTTTCTTTCTTTAAGGCATATGGTTATGGGATATTGTTATTTTTATTAACTTTCGGCAGCTTATTTTCTTATTTTTATTTTTTCAGGCATACCCAGTATGTCATAAGTTTACTTAATAGCTATTTAAAAGGTTAATATTTGTACTTATCAAAGCTAGATATATTCGGTTTTAAATCATTTGCCGAAAAAACGACCATTGAATTCGACAGTGGTGTCTCCGCCATAGTAGGTCCCAATGGTTCCGGTAAATCCAACATCGTTGATGCGCTGAGGTGGGTACTCGGTGAACAGGGTGATAAAGCACTCCGAAGTGAAAAACGGGATGATGTTGTCTTTAGTGGAACAAGTAAAAGAAAACCTCTTAGTGTCGCCGAAGTTGCATTAACTCTCATCAACAACAAAGGCGTACTCCCCACAGAATATAATGAAGTACAGATTGCCCGGCGGTTTTACCGCAGCGGTGAAACCGAGTATTACCTCAATGGTACACGTGTAAGATTAAAGGACATTAGAAGTCTTTTCGTTGATACCGGGATTGGACCTGACGCTTATTCGGTAATAGAGCTTAAGATGGTGGAAACAATACTCTCCTCCGTCAAGAACGAACGTAGAAAAATGTTCGAGGAAGCTTCCGGGATTGTCTCATATAAAAAGAACCGGGATCTTACTTTTAATAAGCTTGCTTCAGTTCACGAAGCACTTACAAGGGTTAATGACATTATCCGGGAAAAACAAAGAAACGTTAACGCTCTCGAAAGACAGGTTAAGCGTAACGAAGAAGCCAGGAAGGTATCAATTGAATTAGAGGGACTGGAGATACAAGTTTATAATACCGAATACAGGAATAAGCTTCTCGAAAAGGAAAATATTAAGAACAATGAAAGTGAAAGCATCCTTTTAAAAGAAAGACTTTCCATTGAGATTAAAGAGTTTGACGAAAAGATAGATCGGTTAAGAGAGATAGTCTCCAGACACGACATAAAATTACGGGAACTAACCTCACAGCTTACTCTAAAAAGAGAAGAGATCACACGCCTTGAGAAAGAAAATCTGGTTTCTGATCAAAAAATAAATTCACTCACCGGAAACATAACCAGGTTAAATAGTGAAAATGAAGCTCTTCGTCATAGTATAATTAGAAATAAAGAAAGACAAAGTGAAGTCGAGCAGAAGATTAAATCACTGAAACATTCTGTCGAAATGTCAGATGCGTCTCTCTCAGAAAAGAAGGAAAAACTCGATAAAACAATAAAGCTTATTGGAGAAAAGAAAGTAGAGTTAAAAGACCTTGGGAATAAACTAAAGACATTAAGTCAGTCTCTCAACGAGAAAAAAAGTGAATACCAGAAGGACAAGCTTAATCTTGAAAATAATCTTTCAGAACTTCAAAGACTTTCAGATAATTCTTCAGAGAATCTGCGTCAGATCACTACTTTAAGCGAAGACAAAACGTCCCTGGAAGTAATACTTCTTGACCTCAAACAGCAATTCAAAGCCGCTCAGGATATTCTAAAGCAGCATTCTGATAAGAAAAATTCCCTTTATGAAGAAATAACATCTTTTGAGAAAAGTCTTAATGGCGTAAAACTCGAGCTCCAAAAGAAATTAAGTAAGATTGAATACCTGACAAACCTTCTTAATTCAATGGAGGATTATGCTGAGGGTATTAAGTATCTTGTAAAAGACAGAAAAGAGTCAAATATCGGGACTGTAATAGATATGCTTGAGGTTGAAGACAGATATAAGGTTGCAGTGGAAACAGCGCTGGGTGAAGTATCAAATTACCTTATACTTGACGACTCAAAAGATGCAAGCAGGTTAATAAAATTACTCGAAGAGAATAATAAAGGAAAAGTTACTTTCATTTTAAATGAAAAATTAAAATTTGACAATTACTTCATTGATTTCCTTGGTGAAGAACCGGACTTCATCCACGATAAAGGAGTATATGGTTTTGCGGATAAATTCGTTAAATCTCAAAATGATAAATACCTGCTTCTCATTAGATATTTGCTTGATGAATATGTAATTGTTCAGGATGTACCAACAGCAATGAAGTATTCAAAGGATAATTATTATAAATTTATCACACTTGATGGTGACATTATAACCCAGAGCTTTATTAGAGCAGGCGGCAGCATCAAAGAGGAAAGCCTGAAACTTGGACGCGAACAGCAGATTAAGAATCTAACCCTCGAAGCTCAGAAACTTGAAGAAGATATCAAGGAAATTGAAGCTAAGATCGAACATATTAAATCCGAACACGACAATATTCCAATCCCTCTATACACAGATGAAGTAGAAATATTCCGGGATAAGGTAAACAGCGCGGATAATGATCTGAATAAGGTTGATTTTAAGCTCGAGGAAATCAATAAAACTATCGCTAGAAACGAAACTAACTATTCCCGCATTGAAGAAGAAAACATTGCACTTAATGCAAGAATAAATGAACTTATAAAAGAGATAAATGACAAGGAAAGCGATAATTCAAACCTTGAAAAAGAACTTGGCTTCCTTACGGATGAATTCAATGAAATAGAAAAGAAATATACTGAGTATAATTCCGATTATAATACATTCAATATTCAGCTTACAGAACTCAAAAATGAGCTCAAAAATGAAGAGCAATATTTTACCCGGTTAGTAAATTCAGTACGCTATGACGAAGATAAGATACAGGACAATGAAACAATGATTAGAAACGATAATAGTGCTATTGAGGAAATGAAGTCAACTTTAAGCAGTAATTCTACTGAGCTCTCATCACTAAAAATGGAAGAAACTTCTTTAAATGAAAATTTCCTCAAAGAAAGACAGGTAACAGAAGCTAATAAAGAAGAGCTTAATAGAACGGATCTTGAGCAAAGGGATCGAAGAATAAAATTTGACAAAGTATCACAATCATTGATTGATTCTCAGATCAGGATGAAGGAGTGCGAAATAAAAGCCGAACAATACAAAGACCACATTCTTGAAAAATATGAAAAAACCCTACCGCTATACGATGAGGCCTTTCAATTTATCGATGATGAGATGGAGCTTTCACAATCTAAAAAGAATGTAGAAGAATTGATTGAAAGATTAAGAAAGCTTGGCGGCGGTTATCAGCAAATGTTGTTTGATGATTTTGAGCAGGAAAAGGAAGACCTGCAAAAGATGATCGAACAGAAAAGTGACCTTACGGAATCCGAGAAAGACATACGCAGAACAATAGATAAGATAAATGAAGAAGCAAGAGAACGCTTCCTTAAGACTTTTGAACAGATCAGGGAAAATTTCAGGATGATATTCACCGAACTATTCTCCGAAGGCGATGAAGCAAACCTCAAGCTCGTTTACGATACTGATGATGAGGGAAAGATCAACGAAGACCCTCTGGAAGCAAAAATTGAGATAGTGGCTAAACCCAGGGGGAAAAGACCTACATCCATCGAGCTCTTATCCGGGGGAGAAAAAACTCTCACGGCAATTGCTCTGCTATTTGCGATTTACCTCGTAAAGCCGTCTCCATTTTGCGTACTCGATGAGGTGGATGCTCCTCTTGACGTTGCTAACCTTAAAAGGTTCAATAAACTGATTAGAAAATTTTCTAATAATACACAGTTTATTCTCATTACCCATAATGAGCGTACCATGGAAACCGTAGATAGACTATTTGGTGTTACAATGCAGGAGCAGGGTGTGACCACTATCGTAGAAACCAGATTTAAAGACAACGCTAAAGCAACCGCTTAATAACTCCCCTGCCGTTAAACTTAACCTATGCCTAAGACAAACTATAAACTTAAAATATTCTGTGACTTTGACGGCACTGTGGCTATAAATGATGTGTGGATAACCGCCTTAGGTAAATTTGTCCAAGATAAAGAAGCCTTTAACAAGCTGTCTGATGATTATTGCTCACTTGAGATAAATGCACAAGATTGTAATATAAGAAGTCTTGATCTGGTGAAAGAGTTTACGCTTGACACTTTCAATAAATATCTTGATGAAGAGAATATTGATTCACACTTTAAAGATTTTGTTGAATATTTTGAGGCTCAGGGAGATGAAGTTTTTATTGTCAGCGGAGGGTTAGAATACTATATCAAATATATTCTCAAAAGAGAAAACATTGATATAAAAGTTTTTGGGACGGAGCTTGTAACAATACCACTTGAAGGAACGGGTTACCTTAAACCGGAGGTCAGGTTTCCATATGCCGACGAAAACTGTGATAAGTGTGAGGTCAGCAAAAGAAACATTCTGATAAATAATACAAATGATCTGTATGATGAAGTTTCGGTATTTGTCGGCGATGGCATCTCAGATTATTGTGTAGTAAATTATGCTGATATTGTGTTTGCTAAAAAACGTCTCGCCTCCTATTGCTGGAAAAACAATATTACATATTTTGAATTCGAAACATTCAGCGACGTGAAAAAAAAGCTTATAAAGCTAAGGGATGAGAACAAAATAAAGCACCGTCAGTTCGCTAAAACTAACCGTAAAGATGTTCTTCTCGGAGGATAATGAATAAAAAGATCTTCATCATAGCTGGCGAAGCATCCGGTGATGCCCATTCCGGCGCTTTAATATCAAAGCTTAAGGAGATATATCCCAATATCGACGTTTCCGGAATCGGTGGCAACGAGCTCAAGTCACAAGGTGTTAATATCCTTTACTCATATAGCGAAGTTAATTATATCGGCTTTACAGCAGTAATACGAAATCTACCCGCCATCAAAAAGCGGTTAAGTCAGGCTGTAGATTATGTTAAAGAGCTTAATCCTGACCTGATTATTCTTGTCGATTTCCCCGGGTTCAATTTGAAATTTGCGGAGATGGTGAGGAAATTCTATAATGGTAAGATCGTATATTATATCTCTCCTCAGCTTTGGGCCTGGCATAAAGATCGGGTAAAAAAGATCAGGACATTAGTCGATGAAATGCTGGTAGTTTTTCCATTTGAAGTGGATTTTTACGCAAAAGAAGGAGTTGAAGCAAAATTCGTAGGGCATCCGCTTGTTGAGAAAATAAATACTTTTCTTTCCTCTAATACGCCACGACCAAAGAAAAACAAGCTTATAACACTTCTCCCCGGAAGCCGAAAGGAAGAAATCAAACGCATTCTCCCAGCACTTTTGAAAGCTTCACAAAAACTCAAAGAAGAGTTTAATGCGCAAATCAATATTGTGATTCCACCAGGGATAGACGAAGGTTTTTACACGAAAATGCTAAATGGATACGACGTACAAATGATTAAAGACAATGACGGAAAAGAAATATATTATAATACCATTTTGAATTCTGATATTGTCTTCACAAAGGCAGGAACCCCGACAATGGAATGCGCTTTGATTGGAACACCATTTTGCGTAGTGTATAAAGCTGGTAGTATTAATTATTTGATCGGAAAGAATATGATCAAAGTAGATTATATTGCAATGCCTAATATTCTAATGAACCGGGAGATTGTAAAAGAGTTTATACAAGCTGAAATGAATACTGAAAACCTATATTCAGAGGGTAAACGCATTCTAACAAATGCTGATTACCGGCAGCAAATGGTCAATAATTTCCGGGAGATTAAGAGTATTCTCACTGATGCGTCTGCATCGGAGACAGCAGCAAACATAGTAAACTCCTTACTGAAAAATTGAAGAGCAGTCTCTCAAATAAACTGGCTGAAGTTTCATTACCTCTTTTGATGACATCTTACCTGAGAACTGTAAGGGTTTCTGTCAAAGGAGAAGACAAACGAAATAAAAAGGCAATATTCATCTTCTGGCATAAGAATATGCTGATCGGCTGGAAGTTATTCCGGAATAAAAGATATATTGCATTGGTTTCACAAAGTAAAGACGGACAGATATTGAGTAGTATTCTTTCAAAATGGAAGTATCAGGTTATCAGAGGATCGAGCTCCAAAGGCGGAAAGGAAGCTATCGAATCAATTGTTGAAAATTCTGGAAATATCCCGGTAGTTTTAACTCCTGACGGTCCTCGAGGTCCTGCACAAGAAATTAAGAATGGTGCATTAATACTGTCTAATAAAACCGGGTTACCAATAATTCCGGTTAAGATCACTTATGCAAAAAAGAAAATTCTTATAAAAAGCTGGGATAAATTTGAGATACCATTCCCCTTTTCTAAATGTGTAGTGGAATTTGGAAATGAGTATGGTTATAATGAATATTTACCTGATAACGAGCTTATTGATTTTAAAAATCTGCTTAAACAACAAATGTAATTCACCTGATGAGATTTCTATTGATACCATTTTCTTACCTGTATTCTCTTATCACATCAATAAGGAATCAGCTCTATGACACAGGAAAATTACATTCGGAAAACTTTTCTTCACCCATTATATCCATCGGGAATATAACTACGGGGGGAACCGGTAAAACCCCTCTGGTGATTAACACCGCAAAATTTTATCTCGACAAAGGTCTTAAAGTTGGTATTCTATCACGGGGATATGGCCGTAATTCCACATTCAGAATGCTTGTCTGCGACGGGGAAAAGATATTACAACCCGTGGATATGACCGGCGATGAGCTTTATATGATTTCTGAGGAATTACTCCAAAACTACTCAGCCTTTAATGTGGTCGCGGATAACGACAGAGCTGCCGGATGCCGATATCTGATTGACAACTTTAACCCTGATATTATCATACTTGATGATGCATTCCAGATAAGGTCAATTCAAAGAGATCTGGATATAGTAATTATTGACGCCCCCAGGTTTAACAAATTTTCACACAAATTCCTTCTTCCCTCAGGCAATCTGCGTGAACCTTTAAATGGAATAAATAGAGCATCGATTATAATTCAGAATAATAAGCGATCGGATATTCCCCTGCTTCCTGCATTAAAATCATATGGAAAGCCTTTAATAGAGATGTCTTACAAAATTGACGGTATCTATGATAGAAATAATGAACAAATCGGTTCTCTAGCGAAGAAGGTCATCGCGGTAGCAGGACTTGCAGCTCCTGAATCGTTTTTTAAAATACTGGAGGAATTGGACTTTGATGTCGTTCATCGGTATTCATTTCCTGACCATCATAATTATATTTTCAAAGACATTGGCGACCTCAAAGACAGGGCTGAAGGTGGAATGCCAATCATTACCACCCATAAAGATTATGTTAAGCTAAGAGAATATGAAACCTTCCTGAAAGAATACCCTGTTTATTATCTTAAAATTGGATTAAAATTTGACGATAATTATAATATTTTAGAGGAAATGCTGTTAAAAGCCGTTAAGAAATAAATGAAGGTAGCAATATCAAAGTGTCGATCAAATTTTGATAAATATGTCAAATGGTTTGATCATTTTTCCATGGAATATGAAGTTTTAGACTATGAAAACGGTAAGCAGGAAATAAATAAGCTCAACGAATGCTCAGGGCTTTTATTGTCGGGTGGTACTGATATATATCCCGAAATCTACTGCGATTGGGACACAACCAAAACCCGTGGAACATATGAACCTGAACGAGATGGATTTGAACTTAATCTTATAGAAAAGGTTATATCTAAAAAGATGCCCCTTCTCGCTATTTGCAGGGGATCTCAGCTCGTAAATGTTTATTTCCGTGGTAATTTAATTTTTGACATCGAAGAGATACGTGGATTTAGTTATCGCAAAAAAGTTAATGATGATTACCAGAATATAGAAACCGGTTTATTTTCGGGTACTCTTGCGTATGAGATTTTCGGAAGCAATGAGATCATTGTTCCTGTAGCAAATAATCAGGCAGTTGAGCGTGTGGGAGAAGGCCTTATGATTAATTCAAAATCCAAGCATGGTATCATTATGGGCACGGAATATGCTAATAAAAGTGATAAACATTTTTACCTTGGTATTCAATGGCATCCCGAAAGATTTAAAGATTATGATGCTGTACCATCAGTACAACTAATAAACAGGTTTAAAGAAGAATTAGAGAAATATGACTCATAAAAGGTTTTATAAATTCATCATCCTAGCTTTATGTGCCGGAATATTATACGGATGCACACCCGGTGCTACTATTGACAGAACAATAAGTATTGAAGAAGTCAAACGAAATGTGAATAACAATTCGAGAAGAATAACA
>JAEYVS010000215.1 GCA_023429265.1 Bacteroidota bacterium
GTGTTATTGGAAGGAAATGCGTCTATTAGTTTTAGGAACAACGACCCGGTAGAAATGGTATCGGGCGATCATATTTTTATTCCAGCAAGAACTGAGCATAGGGTAGAGCGAACAAGCATCGATCCTAAGTGCCTCTGGCTGGCTGTCCACGGGAAATTTATCGATGAAAATGAAAACAGCTGATTACTGGATAGAAAAACTCGAAATGAATCCTCATCCTGAAGGCGGTTATTTTAAGGAAGTTTACAGGGCAGAGGAATCACATTCAGCTGTACATTTACCTGAAAGATTCGGAGGAGACAGATCTCATAGCACTTCCATATATTTTCTGTTAAAAGGTGACGATGTATCCAAATTTCACCGTATTAAATCGGATGAAATATGGCATTTCTATGAAGGAGCCTCCGTAACTATTTACAGGATCACACCTGATGGAGAATTGATTAATGTTCCGGTAGGAAGAAATATGGAGAATGGAGAGAGTCTGCAGACGGTAATTCCGGCAGGGGACTGGTTCGGGGCAGAGGTCAATGATCCGGGTTTCTTTTCATTATGCGGATGCACTGTAGCCCCCGGATTTCATTTTGATGATTTTGAGCTGGCAGAAAGGGATAAATTAATAAAAGAATTCCCACAACATACTGATATAATCACCCGTCTTACGTAACTACCATTATAATATTCCGTAATATTCTTTAAAAAACTAAACTAAACTATGAAACTATTAGTGATTGGAGGAACGGTTTTCCTCGGCAGGCATATAGTAGAGTATGCATTAGCTGAAGGTCACGAGGTGACATTATTCAACCGTGGACAGCATAATCCCGGGCTTTTTCCGGAAGTAGAAAAAATACACGGAGACAGGAAAACTGACATTGAAAAGCTTACAGGACGGACCTGGGATGGTGTAATTGATACCTGCGGCTACATTCCGGGAGATGTTGAGAAAAGTGTAAATGTGTTGAAGGAAAACGTAGAGAGATATGTGTTCATATCGAGCATTAATGCTTACAGGGATGTCGAACAGGCAGGAATTGATGAGTCCTACCCATCTGCAGTGATGCCGGATGGTGCTTCCACAGAAAAGTTGGAAATGGAAACATACGGACCTTTAAAAGTATTGTGTGAAAATGTGGTGGAGGAAACTTTTCCGGAAGCATATGTAAATGTAAGATCGGGACTGATTGTGGGTCCGAATGACCCCACTGATAGATTTACCTATTGGGTCGATAGAGTTGCGAAAGGCGGAAAGATACTTTGTCCGGGAGATGGGAGTACACCTGTACAGTTCATAGACGTGAGAGATCTGGGAAAGTGGTGTGTAAAGATGGCAAACAATGGAGAACCGGGCCTTTACAGCGCTACAGGACCGGATTACATTCTGACTATGGGACATTATTTGGAAACCTGCAGAGAAGTATTGAATCCTGAAGCAGAGCTAATCTGGGTGGATGAAGGATTTTTAGAAGAGAACAATGTTAACCCGTGGAGCGATATGCCTGTATGGGCTCCCGAATCTCAAAAGGAATTTCATGGTTTGGGGAAAATGGACATAAAAAAAGCGATGGCGCAGGGTCTTTCATTTACCGAACTCTCAAAAACTATACGTGACACGTATGACTGGCTGACCCAAAGTTTAACTTCAGATTATAAATTCAGGGCAGGTTTGCACCATCAGCGTGAAAATGAATTGCTCAGAACTTTGGAAAAACAGGGTAAATAGTTGTAAAATTAATAGAATAGTCAACACTCCCATTTTTTAATAGATATTTTACTTTGCTTTGTTTTTAAGTCTTAAATAGATATATTAAGACTTAATTAGGGTACAGCATAATCCTATTATTCTATTAATCTATATTAAATCAAGGGGGTACTTCATGGTAAAGAAACTTTTATTATTACTATTTGTTATTTCTACATTCCTACCTTTAACTTCTCAGGCACAATTCAAAAAGTATGGTGTAAAGGGTGGTATCCAGTTCGGTCCAACCTTTTTGTTTTCGGAATTTGACGACAGGTCATTTTCATTTGGAGGCAGAGGCTTCATTGCATTTGAAATGGGAAAATACCTGGATCTTGAGGTTGGAGGCGGATACATTTTATTCAAAGGTACAGACGGGACGTACAATCCTGCTGACATGACCTTTAAATCTTCGCTTATTCCAATAGACGTGAGATTGAGAATCGAGCCATTCAGCTTTAAAACATCAAACCCTTACTTTTACTTCGGGGGCGGTATTGCAAAATATGATAATACCGAGATTACAGACGTAAATACTGTAGCTCCAACTGCAGATGGTCCAACAGTCGATGGCTGGACAGGAATCATTCCTGTTGGCGCAGGTATTGAAATTAAGCTGGGTAAGCAGGCGATATTCGATATCAATGCAGGCTTCACTTATACTTTTACTGATAATTTAAATCATTACATCATTCCGAGCTGGAAAGACGGTTACGCACATCTTAATATAGGTCTGACACTAACCGGTAAGGGTGGTCCTACTGATACCGACAGGGATGGACTTACCGACGATTATGAAGAGCAGATCGGTACAGATCCTGAGAATCCGGATACTGATGGAGACGGCTTAAAGGACGGAGAGGAAGTGAACGCCTACAAAACTGATCCCAAAAATCCTGATACTGACGGTGATGGTTTAAAAGACGGGGAAGAAGTGAAGACATACAGCACAAACCCGCTCAATCCTGACACAGACGGTGATCAGCTGATGGATGGTGAGGAAGTAAATACTTACACCACTAATCCGAATAATGCTGATACGGATGGTGACGGTCTGGCTGACGGACTCGAAGTGAATGTACACAGAACAAATCCTCTTAATCCTGACTCTGATGGTGATACTCTAAAGGATGGTGAGGAAGTAAATACTTATAAGACCGATCCGTTAAACAGAGATACTGATGCAGGCGGAATTGATGACGGTACTGAAGTCAGAAGAGGTACCGACCCGCTAAATCCTGCTGATGACATAGTTAAAGAGGAAATAGAGATTGGAACGGTGATCATTCTCGAAGGAATTAATTTCGATAAAGGCAGCGCTAATATCACTTACGATTCTGAAGAAATACTTAGATCTGGCGCTCTAAAAACAATGCAGGATAATCCTGAGATTGTAGTAGAGATAAGCGGACATACTGACAGCGATGGTAGCAATTCATATAACCAGCAGCTTTCTTATGACAGAGCAAACTCTGTAAAGCAATGGCTCGTCAATAACGGTATAGATGCAAATAGAATCGAAACTCAGGGATTTGGTGAAGACAGACCTATCGCACCAAATGATACTCCTGAAAATAAGCTGAAAAACAGGAGAATTGAGTTTAAGAGAGTAAGGTAATTATAAGTAGATTAAGTCATTCAAGCCCGCCTTTTTATTCAAGGCGGGCTTTTTTATTTTATAATATGACTGGCAATGAAAAGCAAAGCGAAAATCAAAGTAATGAGAAGAAAAATAAGCTTCCTCCTGATTACAAGCTGATCGAAGGCGAAGATTATTTGATTGATGAGTTAGGAAGGTATGTTTTCACTTCGGTTTACCTGCTTAAGAGGGGATACTGCTGTGAGAGCGGATGCAGGAACTGCCCTTATGGCTTTAAGAAAGAAATAAAATGAAAAGAGCCCTGATGAGGGCCCTTTCTTACTAATCTCATTTGTTAATATATTCCAAGACCATTCTCATTTATCAGGTCGATTAAATCACTGTATTTTACAGTCAGGTCCATCGGTCCGTAAACATAAGCTCTCACTTCATATATGTTATAATGAAAGATGATTCCGTTTCTGGTCAAAAGAAAATTGTCACTGTAAGTGAGTGTATCTTCGAATAAACCGCCGTCAGTAAGTGGCTGATCCGGTCGGAGGTTATTTTCCTCACGGAAGGCTTTTACTACCAGCTCATTCAGCTTTTTTTCGAAACCTGGTACAAGGATCTGATCCAAAGTAATCAGCTTTGCTGTGGAATAATCATAATTATAGTAACGCTGATAATTATTTGGATGCGCTCCGCCCGTGAACATCTCCCAGCTAAGTTCAAAGCTCAGAACCTGTGACAGGTCATTTACATTCTTGTAATAAACATCGGCATACCAGCCAACTGATGGTGCGTCAGGATATTCTTTCCGGAAAACACTGTAATCATTTATAAATGTATCTGCCATATCCTCCAGTGAGGTAAAAGTCTTGTCGTCAAGTTGATAAACATTGTCCAATAGCACCTTCTCAGCCTGCATATTGTATAAATCTTTATTATTACCTGATGTCATAAAGTCATAGTTGATGGAGATATTTGGGCAGTCAGTAGAAGCGGTATCACATCCGTCCAGAGTCTTTTTAACTACCCTGGTTTCGAATTCAACCCCATTTGGCAGCCTGCTGTCCTGGGCATATACATTTGAAATGGAAAATATTACGCAAATCAGTAAAAAAAGTATGGTTTTCATTAAGTTTTTATGTGTTAAATGCTTTTCGGCAAATAATGTTTCAAAAATTCTAGTAAATTCCACCGGGCTTTAATATGCCTTTTAAGTCATTGTAAGTGATAAATATGTCAAGAGTACCCTGGGCGTAAGACCACACCTCGTAAATATTGTAATGGAAAGTGATGCCCTCTTCAGTTAAGAGATAGTTATAATTGTAAGATAGAGTATCCTCAAATAACCCTGCTTTTGTCAGCGGGTCATCAGGACCGAGGTTTTGATCTTTCCTGAACTTATTGACAACGAGTGTTTTTAGCTCGTTCTCAAAACCGGGCTTGAAAATATCACTCAAGGCAAGTGTGTCTCCGGTATTGGTATTAAAATTATAGTAAAACTCATAGTATACAGGATGAGCTCCACCGGTGAACATATCATAGCTTTGCTTAAAGCTTATTATGCTGTCTGTACCGGCAGTGTCCGTAAAGGTAGCTCCAAGATACCACTCGCCGGGCATATCGGGAAATTCTTTTTTTGCATCCTCATAATCTTTTAAAAATCCTGCAGCCATTGCGTCAAGTGATCCATACACTACTTCACTGGTATCACCCATTGAATACATATTAAGAAGGAAGTTATTGATATACTTATTCATCAATTCACTGGTTTGAGGTCCGCTCACTTCCACATAGTTTATCTTTATATATGAGCAATTTGCTGAATCCGGATTGCAATTTTCGAAGCTTTTCAAAAGTTCTTTTTTCGTGAATACGGGTTTTGTGGAGCCGGTTGTGCCCGAAGTATTACCAGAAGTATCGACATTATTTGGCGGCGGATCATTCTTTTCGCCGCAGGACGAAAATATCATTGATGAAACAACCAGCAAGATTATGGATATAGTCTTTGATAAAGTCTTCATTATGAGAAGTGTTTTAATTGTAGATATACAAAAATAATGAAGTATAGCAGGTTTTTCAATAGCTACAATGAAAAACCTGTATAAACAATTGAAATGAATATGAATTAATACTATTTACACACCATTTGAAGATACCAAAGGTGTCTCCGGTTTTTCCGCAATTCCATTTGTGCTGTGATGTTCTGTAGCTCTTTTGAATAGTTCATTATATGGCTCTTCAAAAGTTCTATCCAGATTTCTAGGGTTCTTCAGATCCATCCACAATCCCATATTTGCTTGTTGGATGTATTCATCACGGTTTACATTATCGAGGTTCTTATGAGCTGTGATAGCCCAGCATGTGGAACTGCCCTGCGCGCCTATGTCCACGCTCCATCTAAGGAATAGCTGCCAGAGCCTGAATAACTTGCGGCATAAGCGGGCAAGCGAATGGAGCAAAGAGGGCAAACCGCTCTTTGAAATTATGAATTTATTGGGTCATTCCAATTTGGAGACCACGCAAAATTATCTACAACTTCTCTGAGAATCGTATGAATTTCGTATGCGATAGAAGTTTTAAGGGTTAGCAAATACTGTTAACCCTTTTTATTTTATGTAAGTTATGATTCTTTATGCATGGTAAGGGAAGTATTATTAAGAGTCAGTTGCTCTACCAACTGAGCTAAGGGTGCAAAAACAAATATTTAAAATACTGATTAGACTGTTTTAATACAATGAATTATTATAAGAATTTTGACTATTCTTCTACCAAGTATTTTACATAAATCCAATAAATTGTTAATTTTGTTAAAACTCTCTTGAAAACAACATTAACTCTTCAGGATCATTCGGTAGTATAACAAATTTCTTGAATTTCATACCTAAATTCTTTACTACATTAATGGAGGCTATGTTATCTTTTGTTGTGATAGCTGTGACTCTATCCAGTTTAATGACATCTTTCGCAAAAGTCATTGTTGAAATGGCTGCCTCACTTGTGTAGCCTTGTCCCTCATACTCAGGAAGGACTGCGAACCCAATATCCACATCATCAAGAATATCTCGTTTTATTAAACCGCACATCCCGATCTCTGCGCTGTCATCTTTCCGTACCATCATATAAAAACCGAAATTATTCTTTTCATAGCTTGGAAGTATCAAGTTATGTATATATGCTTCTGCCTCCTGTTGCCCGGTGACTCCTCTTGAACCGATGTATTTCAGCCATCCGGGCGAGTTTAGAAGCCTGAAAATAAAATCGGTATCATTTTCGGTAAATTTGCGTAATATTAGACGATCGGTTTGCATAATTTCCATAGGAAATCGAATATTTTAATTTGATTATAAATATTATAATTTTGAAATACAATTTGTAAAGATGAAAAAAGGTAATTATTATTACAAAGAGTATGGTTTTGAAAAGCAATTCTCCTTCTTTTTCGAGAAAGCATGGGAGTTTAGAATTGGAAGAGATTTTCACGGAAACCCCTGGCGCTTTTTACCGGATTATTTACCATCAATCGTGATAAGGTCAGTATCAGGGGAAACAACTTTTTTATTGAAAGGTCCTCATTCAAAGAGAGTAAATTTCCCTTCTGTTGAACATACTGTAATTAGGTGTATAAGAGTATATCCTTTTGTGGTAAGTTCAATATTTGAATTAAACTGCTCTGACATTAAAAATAAGATAATTCACATAGATTCATTGCCTGATAAGAAGATTGACCCTTCGAAGTATTTTTCCCCAGATGGTAAATTTGAAAATGGGTTAAGTGAGTTTGGGAATGCAGTATTGCGTGCAAATATTACTCCAAGCGATAATCTCATTAACGATACATTGAAGGATTTCATATATTGCAAAGGGAATTTAGATTATTCATTATTTATTTCGGGAATTGGTATAAGTGAAAGACAATTTCAGAGAAGATTTAAGAATGAAACAGGGCTCAGCGCAAGGGAATTTCTTAGAATACTAAAGATAATTAAGCTTGCCTCGGATATAGTTGATAATGATTTCTCGGATAGAGGACTTATTTACGATTATGGATACTTTGACCGACCGCATTTTAACAGAGCATTTAAGGAAATTTTTGGTGTTGCTCCTTTTACTTTTTTAAAGCGCCAGAAAACTATCACTTACGACAAGTTTATTATTAAATGATCTTGACGTAATTTTACAATAAAAGTTCTTATATTTCTTGTAATTTAGTATGTTAACTAAATTCAAGAATCTATGTACTCATTTAAAAACCTGTTATTGATATCCATAGTCTCGATTCTATTTTTCTCAGAACGGGGATATGTGGAAACTCCTGAAGGTGATAATGATCCATTCGTAAAATTATATTCATTGTTGGATGGGGAAGAATTTTTCAAATTCAGGAACCTCCTTAATGCTTCAAAATCTGATCTTAAAAAATGGCAACTGGCATATTTTGAAATGCTTTTTCAGAATCTGAACAATAAACCCGAGCTTTCTAACAGCCAAGGTAACTTATTAATTACTGAATTCGAGGAAATAATACCTGACTCTTTAAGAAAAGTTGTTTACGTGACAATGGCAACAAATTATGTTCATTTAGGTAATTATTTGAAGGCTTCTGAGTTTACTAATTATGTGCTCGATAGTCTGAACCAATATCTTGACAAAGATGAACTGGGAAATCTTCAAAACAACAGCAGGATCTGGGAGATATGCATAGGTGTCCCTCCACAGACTTCAGAGATTACAGCTGATTCCAGGATAGAGTTTGGGAGCAGTTTCGCAGGCAAGACTGTGCCAGTAGACATTAATGGAGTGAAAGGTGATTTTATTTTTGATACAGGGGCTAATTTTTCCGTTATGATGAAATCTTATGCCGAAAAAACCGGGATTAAGATTCTTGAAGGAACATTCAAAGTGAATTCTATTTCCGGTATTAAAATTGATTCAGAAATCGGATATGCTGAAAAAATGAAGATTGGGAATATAAAATTCAAAAATGTTTTATTCCTGGTGTTTCCTGATGAAGCTTTGACCTTTTCTATGGGACTTAGCCTTGAAGCAATAATCGGATTTCCGGTAATAAGAGATATGAAGGAGATTCAGATCTCTCAGAATGACCTTTTTATCCCCCTAAATCCTGATGTCGAATCTTATAATAATTTCTTGCTTAATGGTTTTACTCCCGTCGTGGAAGTTATAACCAGAAATGATTCACTTACATTTGCATTTGACACAGGAGCAACAAATACATTATTATACTCTCCATATTTTGATCTTTACAGAGAAGAGATTGAGATGAATTATGAATTGCAGAAAATCAAGGTCGAAGGCGCGGGTGGAGCTGTCGAATATAAAGGTTTTATTCTCGATAGAATCGACCTTAATGTAGGCAGTGTGACATCTTCAATTAATAAAGTCGAACTATTATCTGAACCTATTCCGAACCGTGATTCTAAATATTTTGGTAATTTAGGCAGAGATTACATATTCCAGCATAAATCCTACATTATTAATTTTGAGAATATGTTCATAGATTTCAAAGATTAATATACCTTATGAGGTTTCTTTCGCTTTGCCAATGCTTTGAAAAATAGTATAATGCAAGCCAGGGTTATTAATAAAATCAAAATTGATACCACTAAGCTCGGCATCCCTTCTTCAAAAGTCAGCTTACCGTTTGAAAACATTATAGCTTTGGTTTGAGCTGATGTATCAAGCCCCATACCTTGCAGCATATTACTCTGGTATGTATCACTGTCCGCGAATTGATTTGCTTCCAGAAATCCTGTCCCCACCATTTTTCCTTCTGTATTGTAAATAATTGCCGAACCGTTCCAGTGAATGTTATTTGAAACATCTATACTGAGTGATTTATCGAATTTAGTTGCGTCAATGATAAATGTACCATCCGGCAGTTCGATTCTGTATTTAACGGGAAATTCTATTCCGTCACGAACGACAGTTTCCAGAATTTCGGCATTACTCTCTACTTTATACTGTGGTGTACCCGGTCCATACCTGTTTGCGATAGGGGTGAACTTCATTCCTTTTGATACCTTCTCATCAGCAGTAAAAAGGCCTGAAGCCATATATTGGAGTGTGTCGCCAAGGTGAAGGTTTAACCATACGTACTTCCCGAGTCCCCTTGGCTGGTCTTCAAAAATTGACATTGAATTAGAAAGCAGGGATAGATAAACAGATGATACCCGGTTATTGAGCCATTGCCTGTCCACCCACCCGGTGCCATCGGTATATTGTGAAGTTGAATCTTCCACAGTTAATTCAGCTCCGGTATTCATTTGCGTGTACGAGAAATAAAGCGTACCTGCTCCTCCAGCGCAAGGAGAGCAGCCTTGTGGATTGTCAAGAAGAGGCTCTCTTTCTTGTATTAGATTGGCTTTAAAACCGTTATTCATATCTGCTGTATCTTTCCAGGATGTTGTAATGGAAAAGTTTCCAACACCATTCATCGCGAGAGTATTATCCCACCCTTCAGGAAGGTCAAGAGCTTTAAATGAGAATTTTGAGTCGGATTCTATTATGTATTCACCTCGGGTTATTTTGTATGGAGTAAATGACCATTTATCATTCCTTCCTACTCCTGCAGAAATAAAGTAATATGTTGTTGAGCCCATAGGAAGTCCCATCTTCTCTCTGAGTCCCGGAGGGAATGCGTCCATCCTTATGAGATAATACATATATGATGCTGTATTACCCGCGCTGTCTATGAATGTGCCGTATATCCAGAACCATCCAAGCGCTCCCTGCTCGAACTGAAATGAAGTCAGCTGCTCCGGTGTACCCTGAATGGGATCGATTCTGTAATATCCCAGTTCTGAATTAGGGGCACCGTAAAGTAACAGAGGCATCTGTTCATCGGTGACTCCCTGTATCTTGCTCTCCACCATCTCCAGTGCTTCGCTCTTATACGGTTCAAGAAATGTGCTATTCTCCTTAATGTACTTCAACCGCTCCGGCATCAGAGTCTTCATCCGGGAAAATGGCATCGAGGTATATGTCCCGGGCACAATCACTGTTTTCAAAGGATCTTCAAGAACGGGATCGCGTTTGGATGTGACCAGGACTAATAAAACAATGATTATAAGCAGATACAGAAATGGTTTAAGTATCCTCATTTGGCGGGAGATTTAGTTACACAAATATTGTGATTATATGTGCGTATTACAAGATTAAAACATAAAAAAGCAGGGATTGTAGTCCCGGCTAGAAAATTTGTCTATATCCAAAAATTATTTCAATAAGACCATCCGCTTTACTTCAAAATATCCATCTCCTGAAAGTCTGTAAAAATATGTGCCAGAAGGCAAACCTGAAGCATCAAAGTCAACGGAGTATGAACCTGCATTAAATTCATCGCTTACAAGAGTTTTAATCTCCTTACCTAAAAGGTCGTATATCTTAATACTGACAATTCCTTGCCTAGGAATGTCAAAGTTAATCTTCGTAGATGGATTAAAGGGATTCGGATAATTTTGGGAAAGCGAGTATTCAGAGGGAATCTGTATTGGAATAGGTTCAAGATCAGTTAAATAATCAATTTCAGTTCTGTAAATACCAGATGTTGAACCTCCCAATATTTGATTATTAACTATAAGTAACTTTGTAATGTTATTATGAATCAACCCTTCATTCTTATATCTCCATGTTGCCCCATAATCAGTTGATATTCCTATACCGCCTGATGGAGAACATACAATTATATAGTTATCATAAGTTTCTACATTATTTAAACTATAGGGGAAATTTGTTAACTGCCAGTTTAGCCCCCCGTCTGAAGAAATGTATAAACCAGGATCATTATTAGTGGAACTTGTCGCTGCATATATATGAGTACTTGTATGTCCCATATCTCTCACGGACCGATTATTTAAAGAGGTAGGTTCCCAGGTGCTACCTGAATTAGTTGTATAGTAAATACCAATAGAATAATTTCCTGCAAATAATTTTCCATTAAATTCTTCAAAACAATAAGTTATTGAGCTCGGAAGTCCCCAGCCGCTCCAATCTAAACCATAATTTGAAGACATTTTTATTCCAATATAAGCGTCACCAGCGAGAATAAAATTATTATGGCTAGTTACCGAATTTATAGTTCTATTTCTTAGGCTTGTAAGATCCCAATTTAATCCGTTGTCGCTGGATCTTAATACACCTCCCGTATCAGTATGAATTGTATATGCTCCTGCGAATAAAAAAGAATCTAATTGGGTGAAGCTCAAAATGGTTTTTTCTCTTAGGTTTGATTGTATCCAGTTTTCACCAAGATCATCCGAATAATAAATCCCAAAATTGGATGTACCTGCAAATAATCGATTCCCTGATCTAAATAATGAGCCAATAGGAATATCACTTGGTAAATATTGGTTCCATTTTATCCCATTATCTTCCGAAAAAAGTACTCCACGGTATTCAGTACCCGCAACAATTTTCGAATTGATCTTGGTCATAGATACAATGTGAGAATTCTCTGCACCGGGAATTTCAATCCAGTTATTGCCATTATTAAAAGATTTAAAAATTATGCTTTCGTAGTTTGAGAAAGCGGTAATATAAAAATCTTCATTTACAGAAGAGATATTATAAATATAGAAGCCAGTCGGCAGAGAGAAAGAAATTTGAGACCATGAAACACCATTAAAAGATGTATACAATTCATTATCGTTAGATGCTAAAGTTACATTTCCATTCGAACATAAGTTCATACAATCAAAAGATGTTAGATTAGACTGATTCCACGAATCCCCAAGATTTGTAGAATAATATAATCCCCCTGTGCCTGAATATGCTCCGGGAGAATAACCTAAAATTACAGTTGAATTATGAGTTACAAGCTTAGATGGCTCACCATTATCAATATAAGTAGTATCTATCCATGTTTGCCCAAAATTTGTTGAGCGAATGATACTGTGACCCATAATTGCAAACAGGAAATCACTACTTTTAGCTAAAGAGGATACCATTCGATTTTGTCCTACTCTAGTTAAAAATGTATTACCCCCATCGTTGGAATAGTATAATCCATATCCTCCAGCTAGGATGTTGTTTCCTTCAACTAACAAACAAGAGTAATTGCTACTATCGTTAAGTGGAGTCTTTAGCCATTTTTTACATTCATTAGTAGATTTGTAAAGTCCATGATAATTTAAACCATATATAGAATTTATTCCATCACTGGCGACGATTGTATTCGTAATGGATGGCATTCCGCTTGATACAGATTCCCATTGAGCAAAAAGACCGTAGGGATTAAATTGTAAACAGAATAAAAAAAGTAGTAGATTTCTCATTGTTATCTGGTTAATTATTTAAATTTATAAAATCGCGGATGAAAAGACAAGAAGTTTTATAAGTAGTAGATAAATCATCTTAAAAAAACACCTTTTTTAAATTCATTTATATAATATTGTTTGTTTATTTTTGTATATAACCTATATCTCAAAATATGAAGAAAATATTCTTGTTATTATTGGTAATAATCTCTTTCTCCCTTCTCTCATGCTATAATAAATCCGAGGATCCAAATTCAAAAATGGATGACACTACACGTTTTCGTGGTAAAGAAAATACAACTACCGGTGAAAATAATGACAAGGTCACCCAGGATGCAAATAGCGAAGAGAAAGCTCCTCCTACTGATGAAAAACCGCTCACAGAAAAAACTCCCGAAGGCATCCGGGTGAATTTCCCTGTTGGAGTAATGGAAGTTTCCATAACCGGTAAAATAGACGGTCTGAATAGCGTTACATATTTGCTCGATGTAACAAAAGGACAGACCATTACCGGAAGCATAGAAGCCGTAAGTGAATCAGGCAAGGAGCAGGGGAATATTCGTTTCTCCCAGATAATCAGTCCCTCAGGAAACGCGGACGGTCCTTTTGGTCCATCAATTAAATATGATCTTACCGAAGCCGGTACCTGGAAATTAATTGTAAGTGAAAACCAGATGTCAGGTGACCCCTGGACAGGTGAGTTTAAAATGATAGTGGGAATAAAGTAAGTTTAACAAAGAAAGCCTTTGATAATCACAGGCTTTCTTAAATTCTATTACAAAAGTCGTTTACTCCACAGGCACATCATCTGCTTCACCGGGAACCTGTTTAAATTTCGTTTCACCTTCGCGTTTTGGAGTTATTTTTACTTCTGCCTCGGTAGTAGAGCTGCTCTCGTATGGCGCATCAATACCGGTATTACTTTCTACTTCATGAGGATTACCTTCACTATTATATTTCTCCTTCACTTGCTCTGCATTTAATGTGTTCTCATCCTGAGTACGCTCTTCCGGTATTATACCCGCCTCTCTGTCTATTTCTTCCTGTGTAGGAGTCTTGTCGGATTTACGTTCTACCGAAACCTTTTTGTCCTGTGTATCACCCTTTACTTCTTTTTCCTGTGCATATCCTGAATTTGAAACAATTAAGACTAATACTACAATTCCAAATAAATACCTTAATTTTAATAGATTCATTGTTTTTTGATTTATTTTTTTACCGCTTCTACCCAGAACCTGAACTGGTTCCAGAAAAATCTTATCTTGGTCTGATCCTCATTCCATTCCCTGTAAACAAATGTACCGCCTCTATTTATCGATTCCTCATGGACCGGTGCGGAAATGTGATTTGGAGAATAAGGAAGTGTGGGGTCGATATGGTCTTTGTTTAGGTCTTCCTTTCCAAACTTTGCCACAAGCTCATTATAAACCGCGTGGTAATCCATAATAGTAGCATTTTCTATGTAGAATACAAAACCGGCTTCAGGAACATAATTAATCCCAGTAAATCCTGCTGCTGTTGCATCATTGGTGTTATTGTAGATACCTTCCTCATAAGTCCAGGATATTGCGGCATCCACATCCTGAACATCGATATTCCATAATGTTTGTGATTGAACAGCGCCTGAAAGCGCGAATATCAATCCGGCTGTAATGATTATTTTTTTCATATCACTTATCGTTATGCTTAATATACTATAAGTCTATTAATTGAAACTTGCTATGTCTTTTTCTTGTTCCATTTGCATACTGATATTTTTAGTTATGTGGTAGTATGGTGCATGCTTAGACCGGACAAATAGCTTGTATTTGATATCCAGATTCTCTAATTTTACTTCGATTAAATGATTAATTATTTGAGTGGGTCAATGACCCACTTTTTTTTTCTCGAATGGAATCAGAAATAATTGATATTACAGAGACTTATCTAAAGAGTTCCGACTACAAACTCGTTGACATTTCCATAAAAGGAGAGAAAAAGAACCGTATTATTGAACTTTTTCTGGACAGTGAGAAACCGGTTTCTCTTGATGACCTGGCTGATATTAGCAGGGATCTGAATAAGATAATTTCTGAGGATGAGCTGAATTCATCCATTTCCAAGCTGGTTGTATCTTCTCCGGGAGTTGACAAGCCCTTTAAGTTTGCCTGGCAGCTTAAAAAACACATTGGGAGAATACTTGAAATAGTAACTACTAATGATGAAAATGATGGAAAATTTGAAGCAAAGCTGGAAGATATGGATGATAATGGAATTTTGACATTAACAAAAGAAATCAAAAAAGGGAAAAAATCTCAGGGCATTTCCAATGAACCATTTAAAATGGATTTTTCCTCGATAAAAGAATCAAAAGTTGTAATAAAATTTTAAAAAACTAAACTTGTAATGAATAAGTCAGATCTAATTGAAGCGTTTTCCATAATGGCAAAAGAAAAGAATATCGATAGAGATATTCTCGAAAGTGTTGTCAAAGATTCCTTCAGAAAAATGATGGAAAAGAAATATGGTCTCGAAGCTAATTTTGAGGTCATTGTGAATATGGAAAAAGGAAACATTGAGATATTCTTATATAAAACTGTGGTTGAAGAAGTTGTCGACCCTAATGTCGAAATAGATGCTGCGTCGGCAAAAGAAGCTTCAGGTGAAGACTTTGATCCGGGAGATGACTACGTAGAAGAAATTCCAATTGATGAATTCGGAAGAAGGCTTGTTCTCAATCTTAAACAAAATCTAAATCAGAAAATACGTGAGATTGAAAAAGAAGTAACTTTTAATCAATATAAAGATGTTGTAGGGGAAATTATTGTTGGTGAAGTTTACCAGATAAAACCTACATCGATTCTATTAATACATAACAGTAACGAGATTATATTCCCAAAATCTGAGCAGATACAGAAAGAAAGATACAGGAAGGGTGATACCGTTAGAGCTATCATTAAGAGCGTTGAAAAGCGACAGTCCGGACCCCCACTGATTATTGCATCCAGGACTGATGACCAGTTCCTTGTAAAGTTATTTGAGCTTGAAATTCCTGAGATATATGATGGCATCATTGAGATAAAAGCTATTGCCAGAGCACCTGGTGAGAGAGCAAAGATCGCAGTGATATCAAACGATGACAGGATAGATGCTGTAGGTGCCTGTGTAGGAATGAAGGGCATGAGGATCCATTCTATTGTTAGAGAACTGAGTAATGAAAATATTGACGTCATTAACTTTACCGACGACCCGGCTCTTTATATAGCCAGAGCGCTTTCACCGGCTAAGCTTCAGGATATATATCTTGATACGGAAAACAGGGTGGCAAAGATCTATGCTGATGATGACCAAATGAGCCTGATAATAGGAAGAAACGGGCAGAATATTAAACTCGCTTCAAGACTAACCGGGTACCAGATAGATGTTATAAAAGAAGAAGATGAGGACGACGAGGATGAAAGAGAAGAAAAAGATCCAAATGAAGTAACCGCAGAATCCATCTTTGCTAAAAAAGATGAAGCTGCCGAAACAGACGAAGATGCTGACGAAGATACAGAAGATGAGGATGACTCCGCTGAAGGTAATGAAATTGAATCCGAAGCTGAATCAGAAGATGCAGACGAAGAAGATGATGATGATGGAGACGACGAAGAAGAAGAGTTAGAAAATGATGATGAAGCAGTTACCGAAGAAGTAAAAGAAGACGGAGAAGTAGCTCAGGAAGAAAGTGAAGAAGGAAACAAGTAAACTTCTGACTTTTCCAGTTTAAATTGTAAAGAGCATAAATTTTAGTTTTAGAGAATATTTTGTTATATTGTTAATGAATTAAATAGGAATTTTATTTTTAATGGTAAGTACAACGACACCACCTGCTAAAAAGCAAAAACTTATCTCGCTTGTTAAAGAAATTAACAGGTCGAAGGAAGATATTATTAAATACCTGGAAACCATTGGGGTTGAGGGCGTATCCATAAATACCTCTCTGGAACCTGAGGTTGTGGGTAAGGTATATTCGCATTTCAAAAAAGACATTGAAGAGCAGGATAAACACCTCAAGAAGGTTGTGGACTTTGTACAGAAAAATGACATTAACATTCACGAAGCCGAAGAAAAGCTAAAACAGGAAGAAGAAGCTAAAACCAAGAGGGAAGAAGAGGAGAGAGTTAGAAAAGCTCTCGAAGAGGAAAGTAAGAGACAGGAAGAGGAAAGAAGAAAACAAGAGCTTATAGCTTACCAGGAACGTGAAAGATTAAAAAGAGAACAAGAAGAAAAAGAGACCGCTGCAAAGCAGGGTAAAGATAAATCCGAGCCAAAGAAGGTTGATTCACTAAAAACGGATCCTGTTCGACCAAAACGTGAGGAATTCAAACGAGATGACAGGAAAAGAGACGATAGAAAAGAGCCTAAAAAGGATGAGGTCAAACGTGATGACAAGAAAGAGGCACCCAGAGATAATCGTCCTGACTTCAAAAAGAATAAAGGAAAGTTCGAAAGAGTAACCATAAAAGACCTTAAACCTCCTAAAAAGAAATCCCCTCACGGAAAGCCTGATGGCAATGCCCCGGGTAGAGGACCGGCTACCGGTGATAAACCGGGAGTGGTAAAACCGGGTGGAAAGAAAGTAGATAAAGACAAAAAGTTTAAGCCTGAAGACGCACTCGAAAAAAAGAAAAAGCAGCGCTTCGCAAAAGGGCATAGAGCTAAAGACATTAGCCAGAGAGAGATTGACGACGCAATCCGCGAAACATTTGCAAAAATTGAAGAGGAAGGTAATCTTTCAGCAAGATCGATAGCTAGAAAAAGAAAGCGCAAAGAAAGAGAAGAAACTGAGAAGAAGAATCTTGAGTATGCAGAATCACAGAGAAATGTAATCAAGGTCACAGAATACCTGTCTACTGCCGAGCTCGCCAATCTTATGGATATGGAAGCCAATGAGCTCATTAAGAAATGTTTTGATCTCGGTATGATGGTGTCTATTAATCAAAGATTGGAAAAAGACCTTATTGTGCTTCTTGCAGAAGAATTTGGGTATACAATTGAATTCCAGAGTGAATACGAAGAGGATGTACTTGAAGATGATACGGATGCTCCTGAAACAATGACTGACAGGCCTCCTGTCGTCACCGTTATGGGTCACGTTGACCACGGGAAGACATCGCTCCTTGACCAGATAAGAAAAACCAACGTTGTTGCGGGTGAAGCTGGTGGTATCACTCAGCATATTGGTGCATATACAGTTGAACTTGATAGCGGTAAAAATATTACATTCCTGGATACTCCGGGCCACGAAGCATTTACCGCGATGAGAGCAAGAGGCGGACAGGCTGCTGATATTGTTATTCTGGTAGTAGCTGCAGATGATAGTGTTATGCCGCAAACAGTTGAAGCTATTAATCACGCGCTTGCTGCAAAAGTTCCTATCATTGTTGCAATTAATAAAGTTGACAAACCGGAATCCAATCCGGATAGAATTAAACAGCAGCTCTCAGATAAGGGGATACTTGTCGAAGAGTGGGGTGGAAAATACCAGTCCGTGGAAATCTCCGCGAAATTCGGAAAAAATCTGGATGGTCTTCTGGAGAAAGTACTTGTTGAGGCAGAGCTCCTGGAGCTTAAAGCTAATCCAGACCGGCACGCAAGAGGTGTTGTTATTGAAGCTAAGATGGATAAAGGAAAAGGTACAGTTGCAACGGTACTCGTTCAGAAAGGTACATTAAAAGTAGGGGATAGCTTTATTGCAGGTATTTATCCCGGTAGAGTAAAGGCTATGTTTGACGAGAGAGAGCATAAACTCGATGCCGCAGGTCCTTCCCACGCCGTACAGATACTCGGCTTTGATGGAGTTCCACAGGCAGGTGACACATTTGTAGTCCTTGATTCTGAGAGGGACATAAAAGAAATTGCTATTAAAAGACAGCAGCTCAAAAGAGAGCAGGATTTCAGACAGGTTAAATTTGTTACTCTTGATGACATTTCCAGACAGATTCAGGAAGGTAAGCAGGTTGAGCTTAATATTATTCTTAAAGCAGATACCGATGGATCAGCAGAAGCTCTTTCAGATTCGCTCCATAAACTTACTACTTCAGAAACAAAAGTTAATGTAATCCATAAAGCCATCGGACAGATCACGGAGTCAGACATACTTCTGGCTGAAGCTTCAAATGCCGTTATCATTGGTTTTAGCGTTAGACCTAACTTGAATGCAAGGAAGCTTGCCGAAAAACATAAAGTTGATGTTAGACTATATAATATTATATACAATGTGCTTGAAGAGGTGAAACAGGCACTAGAAGGGATGCTTGCCCCTGACATCACGGAAAAAGTTACAGCTACAATTGAAGTCAGAGACATCTTTAAAGTACCGAAGATCGGTAATATTGCCGGATGTTACGTGCAGGATGGAAAGATTACAAGAAATACTAAAGTCAGGCTATTGCGTGACGGTTTTGTCATATATGACGGAGGCATCAGTTCTCTAAAAAGGCTTAAAGATGATGTTAGAGAAGTTGATTCCGGGTATGAGTGTGGTATCGGGCTTGAGAATTTTAATGACATCAAAATAGGTGATATAATAGAAGGTTATGAGTTGGTGGAAACAAAAAGAAAGCTTTCCCCATCTGAATAGTTTTTGAAAATTATTAATGTGAATACGTGTCGATAAGAGCTGATAAAGTCGCTGAAGAAATTAAGCATAAGTTGAATACTGCTATGTCCCGTGACCTTGCGGAGCTCAACCTTGGGTTGGTGACAATATCAAAAGTTATTATGGCACCTGACCTGAAGCTCGCTAAAATTTACGTAACCATTCTTGGAAATACCCTCCCGCCGGAAAAGTGCATCGAGAAGCTAAATCTGCGCAAAAGCCACGTCAGGTACCTGCTAGGCAAAAACATCAGGCTTAAATATACCCCGGATTTGAAATTCTATTACGATGATACTATGGAATATGCCGACAGGATAAACCGTTTATTAAATGAAATAAATGACGACACAAAACAGGATGACCCTGGAAAGGAGTAATTCCTTTGAAAATGATTCTCAGGAAAATATTTTTGAGGACAGGATTATTCTTGCCGACAAACCTAAAGAGTGGACAAGTGCTAACGTTTTAAATCTTCTTAAAAAACGACTTTGGATAAAAAAAGCAGGACACGCCGGTACCCTCGATCCAATGGCTTCAGGTTTGCTTATTATTTGCACAGGAAAGAAAACCAAGATAATCACTGAGTTCATTAATTACGATAAGGAGTATGAAGGGGTTATAAGGATCGGAGCAAAGACTGAGAGCTTTGACACTGAGACTGAGGAGTATGGTATTATTAATACATCTCATATAAGTGACGATGATCTTGAAAACGCCAGAAAACAATTCCTTGGGGAGATTCTTCAAATTCCTCCAATGCATTCTGCTATTAAGCATAAAGGAAAGAGGCTTTATAAACTGGCGCGTAAAGGTGAGGAAGTAGAGCGGGAACCGCGAAAGGTGGTCATATCAGAGTTTGACATAAAAAGATTAAATGAAAATGAGGTTTTTTTCCGGATTGTATGCACAAAAGGTACATATATCAGGAGTATAGCTAACGATTTTGGAAATACTATTGGCGTTGGTGGCTATTTAAAAGAGCTTAGAAGGACCAGAGTTGGTAAATTTGTTCTTGATAATTTTGAAATGGAAGAAAAAGGAATCAGATTTCGTATTTATTCCGATAATGCAAGTTATTAATTTGTATTGAAGTACATAATCTATTTTAGTAACTTATCCTCTGTTCTTTTTGAGTATCATAAAGTAATACTCAAGTAGCTTAAATATCTTGAAAACAGTATAAATACAGAGAGATGGCTGAGTGGTTGAAAGCGGCGGTCTTGAAAACCGTTGAGGCGGCGACGTCTCCGGGGGTTCGAATCCCTCTCTCTCTGCAAGCCTAACACCCCATAAAATGGGGTTTTTTTATGCATTCCTTATATTTTAAAAAGCCTTAAGGATGGTAAACATTATTATGGCCATACTTCCAATCTTCAAATGAGATTAAAGAATCATAATCTGGGAAAGGTTGGTTCAACAAAATCCAGGACACCATTTGAATTAATATACTTTGAAGAATATGAGACAAAATCAGAGGCTTCGAAGCGAGAGTATTTCTTTAAAAGTATTGCCGGCTATACATGGTTGAAGAATAATAAAATTATTTGAGTCTGCGGGGGTTCTCCCGTAGGGACCCCTTCGGGGGAATCCCTCTCTCTCTGCAAAAACGAATAAAATACCCCAATTATTGGGGTTTTTTTATACGAAGACTCAATTTTAAAAAAGTCTTACCTATCATCGTTGTTCAGCAATGTTTTTATTAGCATTTAAACTCTCTTTTTCCACTCCTTTAGATTTTATATACTAATTTTGTATTGCAAGTAAGAAATAATTAGAATAAATTAGTATCTCTGCTAATATTTCTCCCTTATGTTAGCTCTTGTACTTTTTATTAGGTTATTTTTAAACTCATTCTTCAAAAGTATACATAATGTCAAAAATTCTCATAGTTGATGATGAACAGCTCTCCCGTGTAATTTTAAAGCAAATTGTCACAAGTCTTGGACATGATGCCGTAGTAGTTGATAATGGTGAAAAAGCGCTGGAAAGATTGCAGCAGATGAAGTTCGATATTATTCTTACCGATTTTAGTATGCCCAAAATGAACGGATTTGAGCTTACTAAAAGAGCTTTGGAAATTGATCCCGCTTTAGTAGTTATACTTATCACTGCGTATGGTACGATTAAAGATGCAGTAGAAGCCATTAAACTTGGGGCTTTTGATTACCTCACAAAGCCTGTCAATAAGGATGAACTCGAACTTGCGTTAAAGCGTGGACTTGAACGTATTGCACTCGTAAAAGAAGTAACACTACTTCGCCAGAAGGTTGCCAAAGAAGAGCAGGAATTTGAATATCTGACTGAGAATAATGACATTAAAAAGATTCTAAATGAAGCCGTAAAGCTTGGTGATAGTGACTCAACGATTCTCATAACAGGGGAGAGCGGAACAGGAAAGGAATATCTCGGCCGTTTCATACATAAGAATAGTCCTCGGGCAAATAACCAGTTCGTTGTTGTAAGCTGTTCATCTGTTCCTAGCCAGGTTCTTGAGTCTCAGCTTTTCGGACATGTAAAAGGAGCTTTCGAAGAAGCATACGAAGATCATAAAGGTTATTTTGAGATGGCTGATAATGGTACGATATTTCTCGATAATATATCAGAACTCGATCCGCAGCTTCAGCTTAAGCTCGTGGATATAATGCAGAATAAACAGTTCACGCGCGTAGGAGATGATAAAGTCGTTTCAACTAATGTCAGGATAATAGCGGCATCCAGCAAGAGTTTACAGGATCTGATCAAAAGCGGTAAATTCCGCGAAGACCTGTATTATATTCTGAATGTATTTGAATTCCATTTACCGGCTCTTCAGGATAGACCCGAAGATATTATTCTATATTTCCTGAAGTTCGTGAATGAATTTGCAAAGAAGAACAACAAAAAGATTAAGGAAATATCACCGGAAATAAAATCCGCGCTGCTCAGCTATGAATGGCCTGGCAATATTCGGGAACTTAAAAATACTGCCGAAAGGGTCACTATCCTTTCTGAAACCGGAAGGATAACCGCGGACCTCCTGCCTGACAAAATGTTCATGACGGATGGCGATTCAGATGAGAGTGATATCCTGCTCACAAATGATTTTAACGAAAACAAGAAGGAAGTAATTAAGCATTTCGAAAAGAAATTCATAAGCAAATTCCTCAAGCTGAACCGCGGGAATGTAACCGCCACTGCCCGGGAAATAAATTATCACCCGGTAACCCTGAGACAGAAGATCATTACACTCGGA
>JAEYVS010000085.1 GCA_023429265.1 Bacteroidota bacterium
CCGTCGAAGCCCACAAGGACGTTATCATTTGTATGCCAGTCTATCCCTTTAAGTGCATCGGAAAGAATGTGAGGGAATATCTTCGCGGCGCACCCCGCGGATTTTACCATCTGGGTTAAGCGGACCATATTAGTTTATCAAGTTTTTAAAGTTAAAAAGTTATAAAGAGATTTAGCCACGAATTTCACGAATCTCACTAATTTTTTTTCAATTTCGATTAAAATATTATTAATGATTCATTTTTTAGTTTACGAAAGTGGCATTTACTCTTCGTGAGAAGGCGAAGTACGTGAGTAGAACGAATGAGATCTGAAGAGTAAAGCTAAAGTACATAAAGCTATGGTATATAATAAGATGATTTATGGGTAAAATCTGTGAAAAAAGAAAATACTTGATTCCTGCTAATGCTACTGTAAGTGGGAGGAATATAAGCAGTGTTATTTTGAATATGCGCTTTTTCTTAAAGATGAGGATAAAGAGCAGCAAAGCATACATTAATAGGAAGAAATTTGATGCTGTGGTGAAAACTAATGAAATTGACCAATATGCTGACGGGTCTTTCGCGGCATTAGATGTGAGGTAATCCCACGTATTCGACCCGAAAAGGAAAAGTCCATTATAAAAATTGAGAATGGTAATGAGCAGCAGGAAATATAGTATCATAAGGACAACCCAGAGCCATCCACGGACTCCTACGAGGCGTCTGTCATATTCAGAAGGGTCGAAATGTTTGAAGTTTGGTTTAGCCTGGATAATTCTATTTCCGTAATAAACAGATATGACAAGTATTAGCAAGGGTAGAATAAGCAATGTTAAATTAATCGAGCCAAAGGAAGAATTATCCGAATAGGAGATAAAATACTCCCAAAGCATATTAATAGAGTGGTCGATGTAGCGATTATCCATTCAGCGTGTTAATATTCAGTATGATTTATCTTTTATTCTTTCAAAATACCGAAATTTGAGTAAATTAATGATTTGAATAGAAATATTATATGAAGTATTTTTAGATTTTACAAATCAAAGAGAGATAATGCAGTATTATACAGAAACTCCGGAAATGAAGGAGACCCGTAAAGGTTTTGCTGACTCGCTGGAGCATATAGGCGGAGAAAATCCTAATGTAGTGGTACTTGGCGGCGACGTAACGGGTTCGGTTCGAACAAATCAATTCAGGGATGCCTACCCGGACAGATTTTTTTCCGTTGGTATAGCTGAACAGGATATGATGGGAACTGCGGCAGGACTGGCGCTCGCGGGTAAGATACCGATTGCTTCGACATACGGGGAATTTGCCACAGGAAGACCATTTGATCAGATCAGGCAGTCCATAGCATACAGCGAAATGAATGTTAAGATTTGCGCTTCTCACGCAGGTATAACAGTAGGATATGACGGAGCTACCCACCAGTCATTCGAGGATGTGGCAATTATGAGGGTACTTCCGAATATGACGGTGCTGACACCCTGTGATTATAATGAGACATATAATGCGTTAAAAGCGGCTGTGGATTTTGTGGGACCGTGTTATGTTAGATTTTACAGGGAGAATTCACCGAATTTTACTGACATTAATGAACCTTTCGAGATTGGGAAAATGAAAACGATGGTTGAAGGAAATGATCTTACATTGATGGCAAGCGGATTGATAGTATGGAATGCTATTGTTGCAGCTCACAATCTCGCCAAAGAGGGAATAAATGTTAGAGTGGTTAATGCTTCAACTATTAAGCCTATCGATAAAGAAATGATCTTAAAGTGCGCTGATGAAACAGGAATGATTATCACCTGTGAAGACCATCAGTGGACTTGCGGACTTTACGGAGCGGTAGCAGAGGTTCTGGCGAAGGAGAGGCCGACCCCAATGGACTGGATAGCGATAAATGATACATTCGGGGAAAGCGGTGCGGGAGACCAGCTGATGGTGAAGTATAACCTAGATCATACTGCAATCGAAAGAAAAGTGAAGGAGTACGTAAAGAAATAAAGTTGAACTTAAAGCTATATTAGTTCGTAGAATTATTTAAAACGAAAATTATTAAAGTAAGAAAAAGATGGAAGCAGTAACAAGAGAAAACAGTAATACGAGTAAGTTTAAAATCATTATCCCTCTATTAATAGTCTTAGCATTGGTAGGGGGTGTTTTGTTTGGGAAGATTTATTTCGGCAGTGACGAAAACATTATAAATTCGATTCAATCAAGGCAGGAAAATAATCAGAACATAAACGATGACAGGCAGAATGCCATTACGCGGGTAGTGGGTAAAGTATCAAACGCGATAGTAGGAATTAATGTAGAGGAAGTGCAGCAGGTACAGAACCCATTTTTTGATGATCCATTTTTCAGACAGTTTTTTGGAGAATCTACTCCAAGGGAGCAGGTAGTAAGAGGACTGGGCTCAGGATTCATAATTTCAGAGGATGGATACATACTGACAAATGATCACGTAGCGGGTAACGCTACAAAGATATCCGTAACATTGACATCGGGTGAGACTGTAGACGCAAGGCTTATCGGAAAAGATCCGGTAAGCGACGTGGCATTGCTAAAGATCGAGAAGACAGGATTAAGTTATCTTAGGTTTGCTAATTCGGATAACGTACTGATAGGCGAGTGGGCGATAGCGCTCGGGAATCCATTCGGTTTATTTGAGATAAACTCCAAGCCGACAGTAACTGTGGGAGTAGTGAGCGCGAC